>NZ_JBYSZA010000032.1:0-68943 GCF_058786735.1 Pseudomonas sp. FW305-7 | reverse complement strand
TCGCCACCCCCACCGCCATCCCCGTGCGAGTCATCGCGGTCAGCGCAAAAGACGTCCCCCGCTACACCAGCGGCATCGGCTCCGTACTCTCATTACACAGCGTCGTCGTGCGCCCACAGATCGACGGCATCCTCACCAAAATCCTCGTCAAGGAAGGCCAACTCGTCAAAGCAGGCGACCTGCTGGCCACCATCGACGACCGCTCCATCCGCGCCAACCTCGACCAGACCCGCGCGCAACTGGGCGAAAGCCAGGCACAACTGCAAGTCGCCCTGGTCAACCTCAAACGCTACAAACTGCTCAGCGTCGACGACGGCGTATCCAAACAGACCTACGACCAGCAACAAGCCCTGGTCAACCAACTCAAAGCCACCGCCCAAGGCAACCAGGCCTCGATCGACGCCGCGCAGGTACAACTTTCCTACACGCAGATCCGCTCCCCGGTCACCGGCCGCGTCGGTATTCGCACAGTCGACGAAGGCAACTTCCTGCGCATGACCGACACCGCCGGCCTGTTCACCGTCACCCAGATCGACCCGATCGCCGTGGAATTCTCCCTGCCGCAACAAATGCTCCCGACCCTGCAGGGACTGATCAACGACCCACAGCGCGCACAGGTCAAAGCCTACATCGGCGCCGATACCGACGGCGAAACCGGCAACCTGCTCGGCGAAGGCCACCTGACCCTGATCGACAACCAGATCAACGCCAACACCGGCACCATTCGCGCCAAAGCCGAATTCGACAATGCCAGCCAAAAGCTCTGGCCCGGCCTGCTGGTCACGGTAAAAATTCAGACAGCCCTCGACAAAGATGCATTGGTCGTACCGCCCACCGTCGTACAACGCGGCCTCGACCAGCACTTCGTTTACCGGGTCAACGGCGACAAGGTCGAAGCCGTGCAAGTGCAGATGGTTTACCAAGGCAGTGGCCAGGACATCATCAAAGGCGTGAAGGCCGGTGACGTATTGGTCACTGACGGCCAGTCGCGGCTCAAACCCGGTTCCACCGTGCAAGTCATGAGTGAGCCGCCGCAAGTGGTGCAGTCGGAGCCGAAACCATGAAGGCGCACAAAGGCGTCTCCACCTGGTGCATCAATCACCCGGTCGCGACGATTCTGCTGACCATTGCCCTGGTATTGGTCGGCGCGATTGCCTTCCCGCGCTTGCCGATTGCCCCACTGCCGGAAGCGGAATTTCCTACGATTCAGGTCTCCGCGCAGTTACCCGGCGCCAGCCCCGACACCATGGCCTCGTCCGTGGCCACGCCGCTGGAGGTGCAATTCAGCGCCATCCCCGGCATGACCCAGATGACCTCCAGCAGCGCCTTGGGCTCAACCCTGCTAACCCTGCAATTCACCCTCGACAAGAGCATCGACACCGCCGCCCAGGAAGTGCAAGCGGCGATCAACACCGCCGCCGGCAAACTGCCCAAAGACATGCCGACGCTGCCGACCTGGAAGAAGGTCAACCCGGCCGACAGCCCGGTGCTGATCCTCAGTGTCAGCTCGACGCAGATGCCCGGCACCGAACTCAGCGATCTGGTGGAAACCCTGCTGTCCCGTCAGATCAGTCAGATCGACGGCGTAGGCCAAATCAACATCACCGGTCAGCAACGTCCGGCGATTCGTGTGCAGGCTTCAGCGGACAAACTGGCCGCCATCGGCCTGACCCTCGCCGACATTCGTCTGGCGATCCAGCAGACCAGCCTCAACCTGGCCAAAGGTGCGCTGTACGGCGAATCGAGTATCTCGACACTGTCGACCAACGACCAATTGTTCCACCCCGAGGACTACAGCCAACTCATCGTTTCCTACAAGGACGGTGCCCCGGTTCACTTGCGTGATGTCGCCAAAGTCGTCAACGGTTCGGAAGACGCCTACGTGCAAGCCTGGGCCGGTGATCGCCCCGGAGTAAACCTGGTGATCTCGCGCCAGCCCGGCGCCAACATCGTCGAGACCGTAGACCGCATTCAAGCCGCCCTGCCCGGCCTCGAAGCCATGCTGCCCGCGTCGGTGGAGGTGAAAACCCTGATCGACCGCACCCAGACCATCCGCGCCTCGCTGCACGAGGTCGAGATTACCCTGTTGATCGCGATCCTGTTGGTGGTGGCAGTGATGGCGCTGTTCCTGCGTCAGTTGTCGGCAACGCTGATTGTCTCAGCGGTGCTGGGTGTTTCGCTGGTCGCCAGTTTTGCCTTGATGTACATCCTCGGTTTCAGCCTGAATAACCTGACGCTGGTAGCCATCGTGGTGGCCGTGGGGTTTGTGGTCGACGATGCGATTGTGGTGGTGGAGAACATCCACCGGCATCTGGAGGCTGGCGACGACATGCGCGAGGCCGCGATCAAGGGTGCAGGCGAAATCGGCTTCACCGTGGTCTCGATCAGTTTCTCGCTGGTGGCAGCGTTTATTCCGCTGCTGTTCATGGGCGGCGTGGTCGGACGGTTGTTCAAGGAATTCGCCCTGACCGCGACCTCGACCATCATGATTTCCGTGGTGGTTTCGCTGACGTTGGCGCCAACGCTGGCGGCGTTGTTCATGCGCAAACCGGTGCATCACGCCAGCGATAAACCGGGCTTCAGCGAACGCTTGCTCGGCTGGTACGAAAAAGGCCTGCGCCGCGCCCTCGCCCATCAGAAACTGATGATCGGCGTGTTCGGTTTGTCGCTGGCGTTGGCCATCACCGGTTACATCTTTATCCCGAAAGGGTTCTTCCCGGTGCAGGACACCGGTTTCGTCCTCGGCACCACCGAAGCTGCTGCGGATATTTCCTACGGCGACATGGTGAAAAAACACCTGGCGATGGCCGAAATCGTCGCCGCCGACCCGGCCGTGCAGGCGTTTTCCCATTCGGTGGGTGTGTCGGGCAGTAACCAGACCATCGCCAACGGCCGTTTCTGGATCGCTCTGAAAAAGCGCGGCGACCGCGACGTCAGCGCCAGTCAGTTCATTGACCGGATTCGTCCGCAGCTGATGAAAGTCCCCGGCATCGTGCTTTATCTGCGCGCCGGCCAGGACATCAACTTAAGCTCCGGCCCGAGCCGTGCGCAGTACCAATACGTACTGAAGAGCAACGACGGCGCGACCCTCGCCACCTGGACGCAACGCCTGACCGAAAAACTGCGCAGCAACCCGGCGTTCCGCGACATTTCCAACGACCTGCAACTGGGCGGCAGCATCACCCACATCAGCATCGACCGTAGCGCCGCCGCGCGTTTCGGCCTCACGGCAAGCGATGTCGATGAAGCGTTGTATGACGCCTTCGGTCAAAGGCAAATCAACGAGTTCCAGACTCAGGTCAACCAGTACAACGTGATTCTGGAACTGGACACCAAACAGCGCGGCAAGGCCGAAAGCCTCAACTACTTCTACCTGCGTTCGCCGCTGAGTGGCGAGATGGTGCCGCTGTCGGCGCTGGCCAAATTCGATGCGCCGACCATTGGCCCATTGTCCATCGCCCACGACGGCATGTTCCCGGCCGCCAACCTGTCGTTCAACCTCGCCCCCGGCGTGGCGCTGGGCGATGCGGTGATTCTGCTCAATCAGGCCAAGGCCGAAATCGGCATGCCGACCGCGATCAGCGGCAATTTCCAGGGGGCGGCGCAAGCTTTCCAGAGTTCGCTGGCCAGTCAGCCGTGGCTGATTCTGGCGGCGCTGGTGGCGGTGTACATCATTCTCGGCGTGCTTTACGAGAGCTTCGTGCATCCGCTGACGATCATCTCGACGCTGCCGGCGGCGGGTCTCGGTGCGGTGATCATGCTGTGGATCTGCGGTCAGGACTTTTCGATCATGGCGTTGATCGGGCTGGTGTTGCTGATCGGTATCGTCAAGAAGAACGGCATTCTGATGATCGACTTTGCCCTGGAAGCTCAGCGCAATCGCGGGTTGGCGCCACAGGATGCAATCTTCGAGGCGTGCCTGACGCGGTTCCGGCCGATCATCATGACCACCCTCGCTGCGTTGCTCGGCGCGCTGCCGCTGATGCTCGGCTATGGCACCGGCGCCGAACTGCGCCAGCCGCTGGGGATCGCGGTAGTCGGCGGTTTGCTGGTCAGCCAGATGCTGACGCTGTTTACCACTCCGGTCATATACTTGTGGCTCGAGCGGCTGTTCCATCGGCCTAAGCCTGCGTCTGTAGCGACGCTGGCCACCACAGACTGAGGCGGGTCATGCGCGTTCTGATTATCGAAGACGAGGAAAAAACCGCGGACTATCTGCACCGTGGTCTGACGGAACAGGGTTACACCGTGGATCTGGCCCGCGACGGCGTCGAAGGCCTGCATCTGGCGCTGGAAAGCGACTACGCGGTGATCGTCCTCGACGTCATGCTGCCGGGCCTTGATGGCTTCGGCGTGTTGCGCGCGTTGCGGGCGCGCAAGCAAACCCCGGTGATCATGCTCACCGCTCGCGAACGGGTCGAAGACCGGATCAAGGGCCTGCGTGATGGCGCCGACGATTACCTCGGCAAACCGTTTTCCTTCCTTGAACTGGTCGCACGCCTGCAAGCGCTGACCCGCCGCAGCGGCGGCCATGAGCCGGTGCAAGTGAGCATTGCCGACCTGTGGATAGATTTGATCAGTCGTAAAGCTACCCGCGCCGGCACGCGGCTGGATCTGACCGCGAAAGAGTTTTCCCTGCTCAGCGTATTGGCGCGGCGTCAGGGTGAAATCCTCTCGAAAACCGCCATCGCCGAGATGGTCTGGGACATCAATTTCGACAGCGACGCCAACGTCGTCGAAGTCGCGATCAAGCGCCTGCGCGCCAAGCTCGACGGGCCGTTCGACGAAAAACTGCTGCATACCATTCGCGGCATGGGTTATGTGCTGGAGAGCCGTGGTGTCCAGTAATTCGATTGCGCTGCGTCTCAGCGGGATGTTCACGCTGGTAGCGCTGCTGGTGTTTCTGTTGATCGGCGGCGCGCTGTATCAGCAGGTGGACAAAGGCTTGGGATTGTTGCCGGAAGCCGAGCTGGATGCGCGTTACAGCGTGCTTGAGTCAGCACTCAATCGCTTCGGCACACCCGAGCATTGGGTGAAGATCAACGCCAAGTTGAAGCTGCTCGGCGAAGAGGACAAGCGCATTCGTTTCTGGGTGGTGAGTGGTGATCCGGGTTACGAATATGGTCAGCCGGACGCCGCGATCCGTGCCTTCGCCAAAGGCCCGCTGGGCATGCATGACCTGCAGTTGGCCGACCACCCTTATCCGCTGAAAGTGTTGTTGACCGAGTTGCCGGCCAAGGATCAGCGCCCACCGCTGCGTTTCATGATCGGCATCGACACCGAGACCTTCCACGAGACTCAACACAATCTGCTGATCGCGCTGATCGGCCTGGCGATTGCCGGTGTGCTGATGGCTTCGGCGCTGGGCTATTGGGTCGCGCGGATTGGCTTGAAACCGTTGATCAAACTGTCCCACGAAGCGCAACGCCTGGCGCCGCCGCTGCGGGCCGGGCGCTTGCGTTTGTCGCCTCTGCCGCCGGAGCTAGAGCAGTTCGTCGACTCGTTCAACTCGACGCTGGAGCGGGTCGAACAAGCCTATTCGCGGCTGGAATCATTCAACGCCGACGTCGCCCATGAACTGCGTTCGCCGCTGACCAATCTGATCGGCCAGACTCAGGTGGCGCTGACCCGTGGGCGCTCGGCTGAACACTACTTCGAAGTGCTGCAATCCAATCTCGAAGAGCTGGAACGGCTGCGTTCGATCATCAACGACATGCTGTTTTTGGCCAGTGCCGATCAGGGCAACAAGGCCACCAAACTGACCTCGACGTCGCTGGCCGATGAGGTGGCAACCACGCTGGAATACCTGGATTTCATTCTCGAAGACGCGCAGGTTCAGGTGCAGGTCAGCGGCGATGCGCAGGTGCAGATCGAGGTTGCGCATTTGCGCCGGGCGTTAATCAATTTGTTGAGTAACGCTGTGCAGCACACGGCACCGGGCCAGGTCATCGAAGTGCGGATCGAGATCGAGGAACATCAGGTGAGTATCGGCGTGGCCAACCCCGGCTCGCCGATTGCCAATGAGCATTTGCCACGCTTGTTCGAGCGGTTTTATCGGGTGGATGCGTCGCGCAGTAACAGTGGCAATAACCACGGGTTGGGGCTGGCGATCGTCAAGGCGATTGCGCTGATGCACGGTGGGGATGTGTTTGTGAAGAGTGATCGGGGGATGAATACGTTCGGCATCCACCTTCCCGTCTAACTCTCCCGCACCGCTCGTTCCCTCGCTCCGCGTGGGAATGCAGCCGGGGACGCTCTGCGTCCTTCCAAAGCCGAACGCGGAGCGTCCGATGAGACATTCCCACGCAGAGCGTGGGAACGATCAAAAACCCCATGTGGCAGGGAGCTTTTGTGGTGAGGGGATTTATCCCCGATGGGCTGCGAAGCGGCCCCAAAACCAGCGATCGCGATCTTTCTGACACAACATGCACACAGAATTCAGGACTGCTTCGCAGTCCATCGGGGATAAATCCCCTCGCCACAGATAAATCCCCTCGCCAAAAGTGTCTCTGCACCTGCGGGAATGTGTGATCTTTGCTTCTGCTGCAACAGTCATTTATGAAAATCACGCTGTTTCCCAACGCCCGGCAACCTTATCTTTGCCCGCACCAAACAGCACTTGCCAAGCAAGAAGGTTTTCAGAATGTCCAACAGTATGGGTATTGCCAGCGCTTTCGTTTTGTCCTCATTGATCCTGTCGCCGATGGCGATGGCTGAAGAGTCCCACGCCTTCGTTGCGCAAAACAGCGCACGGGCGCAGGCGTACGATCAGCATCAGGCTGAAATGATGGCCAAGGCCAAAGACGCGACGCAGGCACCTCAAGCTGCCGCCACCCAGGCTCAAGCGTCCGAGAAAGACAGCTGAGTCACGCCCCGCACCGTTTCCCTCGACGCGGTTGTTTGGCTCTTCCCGTTCAACCGTCGTCATTCCAGGCCGCTGATTTTCAGCGGCCTTTTTTCGTTGTGGTCTGAAAGCTGTTTGGTGCGTCTTTTACAACAAGAAACATCTCGTGCCTCAAGCCAATGAGGCGCCGCTGACCCAAGGAGCTTTACCGCACGTGCGTTACCCAGTCCGCTTCACTCCGCTGTTCATTGCAATTGCCGCAACGATTGCCCCTTCCGTTCACGCCGACGAACCGGCGCAAGAAGGTTTCGTCGCAGGCTCGAGCCTCAACCTTAACGCCCGCAACTACTACATGAATCGTAACCGCTTGCAGAAAGCGGACGACAACATCGAGTGGGGCCAGGGTTTTCTCGGGATCTTCCAGTCGGGTTACACCGAAGGCACGGTCGGTTTCGGCATTGATGCCCATGCGATGCTCGGGCTGAAACTCGATGGTGGTGGCGGCACGGACGGCTCCAGCATCCTGCCGATCAGCGATGGCAACGGTAAAGCGCCGGGGTCGTTCTCGACAGCAGGCGGTACGCTGAAAATACGTGCGTTCGACACTGAGCTGAAGGCCGGTGACCTGTTCCTGACCAATCCGGTGATTGCCGGCGGTGACAGCCGCATGCTGCCGCAGACCTTTCGCGGTGTCAGTCTGACCAACCACAGCTTCGACGGCTGGTTGATCGAAGGCGGCCAGGCCAGTTTCACCAAGCCGTACAACCAGAGCGGTCACACGCGCATCGGCACCTCGTACGGGACGTTGGCCGATGGCGACGAGAGCCAGCACCTGAACTGGGCCGGCGTCGCCTGGAGCGGTGTCGAAGGTCTGACCAGCAGCCTCTACGCCTCCGAGCTCAAGGACATCTGGAACCAGTACTACTACGACCTCGACTACACTTGGCAGTTGAACGACCTGATCAGCCTCAACCCGGGCCTGCACTTCTATCACACCCAGGACACCGGCGATGCGCTGCTGGGCAATATCGACAACAACACCTACAGCCTGCATTTCACCGTCGGCATCGGCAGCCACAGCGTGACCGCCGCGTACCAGCGGGTCAACGGCAATACACCGTTCGACTACATCAGTCAGGGCGACAGCGTTTACCTCGACAACTCGCAGCAATACTCGGACTTCAACGGTCCGAACGAGCGTTCGTGGAAACTCAAGTACGCCTATGACTTTGCCGGTCTAGGTGTACCGGGGCTGACCTCGGCGGTGTCCTACTCGCGCGGCACGGTTGACCTGACCAAGGTCGACCCGGACAGCAAGGGCTACGCCAACTGGTACAGTGCCGATGGACGCAACGCCAAGCACTGGGAACGCGACCTCGACTTGAAGTACGTGGTGCAGAGCGGTCAGGCCAAAGATCTGGCCGTGCGCCTGCAATGGGCCACCAACCGCGGCGGTAACGGTTATGGCGTGATCGATTCAGACACCGACGAATACCGCGTGATCATCGACTACCCGATCAACGTCTTCTAAGCTGTGGCGAGGGGATTTATCCCCGATGGGGCGCGCAGCGCCCCCCTGTCTTCACTGAAAAATCAGGGCCGCTGCGCAGCCCATCGGGGATAAATCCCCTCACCACACAAATCCCCCAACCGATAACTCCATCATGATCGCGAGCCGTACCCCACCTGTTGCGGGCAAGACCGGACGCCCCGAGCTGCTGCTGATCTCCGGCAGCCTGCTGAGCGTGATCGCGATCGTGTGCATCGTCACTTTCCTGTTGATTCGTGAGCACGCCAGCGCTCAGGAGTCGGCCACCCGCAGCGCCACCACTATTGCCCAGTTGATCGACGCAGACGTGTTGCGCACCGTCGAGCTGTACGACCTGACACTGCAAGGCCTGATTGCTGCCTCGCAGCGCGATGACTTGCGCGACGTTAC
Source organism: Pseudomonas sp. FW305-7 (assembly GCF_058786735.1). Lineage (NCBI taxonomy): Bacteria > Pseudomonadati > Pseudomonadota > Gammaproteobacteria > Pseudomonadales > Pseudomonadaceae > Pseudomonas > Pseudomonas sp. FW305-7. The sequence continues at coordinate 60,160 of NZ_JBYSZA010000032.1, read as the reverse complement.
CCCACAGATCCGCCATCTGGCGCTGTTCGACCGCTCGACCACCGCGCGCTTCAAGGGCGACATCCTGTTGCTCGACAAGCACGGCGATGTGGTCGCTGACTCCTCGCGGATCGAGCCAAAACCCGGCAATTTCGCCGACCGCGACTACTTTCTCGCGCACGCCTTCAACCGTGACGTCGGCATGTTCATCAGCCGCCCGTTCAAGACCCGCTGCGACTGCGATGAAGCCAACCAGTGGCGCATCAGCTTCAGCCGGCGCATATCCACGGAAACCGGTGAGTTCGCCGGCGTGGCCGTGGCGTCGCTGAAGCTCGACTACTTCGACCAGTTGTTCAACAGCCTCGATATCGGCAACGACAGTACCCTGAACATCATCGACAACGACGGCATCCTGCTCGCGCAGAAGCCGTATCTGCAAAGCGACTCCATTGGCAAAAGCTTCGGTAACCGGCCCAACGTGGTGCGAATTCTGCGCGACAGTGATGGCAATGGCAGCTTCAACAGCGTTTCCAGCATCGATCATCAGCAACGTCTCTACACCTATTCGAGGGTGGGCAACTTACCGCTGACGGTGATCGTCGCGTTGTCCAGCGACGAGGTGTTCGGCACCTGGCGGCGCACGGCATTGTTGATCAGTGGTGCGACCGGCGTGCTGTGCCTCGGCCTGCTCTGGCTCACATGGCTGCTCGCCCGGGAACTGCGCTTGCGCCAGCGCGCCGAGCACGAACTGGCGCAACTGGCGGCAACCGATGCACTGACCGGCGTGGCCAATCGGCGGATGCTCGATCAATCACTGCGCCACGAATGGTTCCGCGCCCAGCGCTCGGGTAAACCGCTGTCGGTGATGATGATTGATGCCGATCACTTCAAGGCCTTCAACGATCTGCATGGGCATCAGGCCGGCGATCACGCATTGAAGCGGCTGGCCCAGGTCATTACCGAGAATGTGCGGCGACCGGCGGATCTGGTCGCACGTTATGGTGGTGAGGAGTTTTCGGTGATTCTGGCGGAGACCGACAGCCACGGTGCGCAGCAGATTGCCGAGCATATTCGCCAGGCGGTGGAGCAACTGCCATTGGTTGACGGGGCTGAGCTGCCGATGACCGTGAGTATTGGCATCGCTACGTGGACAGCGACGAGTGAGATGAAGCTGGAGCAGTTGTTGTTTGCGGCGGACAAGGCGTTGTATCAGGCCAAGGAAGGTGGGCGTAATCGGGTGGTGGTGGCTGCCTGATTGATGTAGTGGCTTCAACGGTCCCATCGCTGGCAAGCCAGCTCCCACAGGGATTTTGGATGTATTGAAGATCTGTGAATAACCCGAAAATCTGTGGGAGCTGGCTTGCCAGCGATGGGGCCAGTAGAGGCAATACAAAAACCGCAGGCATAAAAAAAGGCCATCCGAGGATGGCCTTCAAAAAACTAGAGAGGTTTTTTACTTACACGGCCGCAACAGGGCGCATGTAAGAGATTGGTGCGGTGCTGGCGTCTTCGAACGTCACGACTTCCCACGCATCTGTCTGCTCAATCAACTTGCGCAGCAGCTGGTTGTTCAGTGCATGACCGGACTTGAAGCCTTTGAACTCACCAATCAGGCTGTTACCCAGCAGGTACAGGTCACCAATGGCATCGAGGATCTTGTGCTTCACGAATTCGTCTTCGTAGCGAAGACCGTCTTCGTTCAGTACACCATCGGCATCGACCACGATTGCGTTTTCAACGCTGCCGCCGAGTGCGAGGTTGTGCTTGCGCAGGTACTCGATATCACTCATGAAGCCGAAAGTACGCGCGCGGCTGACTTCTTTTACGAACGAAGTGCTGGAAAAATCCACGCTTGCACTTTGGGTGCGGTCCCGGAATACCGGGTGATCGAAATCGATCTCGAAGCTCACCTTGAATCCTTCGAAAGGGACGAAAGTGGCGCGCTTGTCGCCGTCTTCCACTGTCACTTCACGCAGGATGCGGATGAATTTCTTGGGGGCGTCCTGTTCTTCCAGGCCAGCCGATTGAATCAGGAATACGAAGGGTCCAGCGCTGCCATCCATGATCGGGACTTCGGACGCGGAGAGCTCGACGTAGGCGTTATCGATGCCCAGGCCAGCCATGGCCGAGAGCAAGTGCTCTACCGTGTCCACTTTGACGTCGCCATTGATCAGCGTCGTCGACATAGTGGTTTCACCGACGTTTTCCGCGCGGGCAGGAATCTGCACCACAGGGTCGAGGTCAGCGCGACAAAACACAATGCCAGTGTCGACAGGCGCAGGCTTGAGAGTCAGATAGACCTTCTCACCGGAGTGCAGGCCTACACCTGTGGCACGGATAATATTTTTCAGTGTGCGTTGTTTAATCATGGCTTGGGCCGCTTCAGCGCAAATTGCGAACTGGTATCAACAAAGGCTGGCGATGATAGCAGACCATGCCTTTGCTGAACACCAATCACCTTCATAGCCCTGATACATTCCATCAATCGGCCTGACGACGCAGGAATGCCGGGATGTCCAGGTAGTCCAGGTCATCTTGCGGATTCATCTTCGCGGCAGCCGCAGCACCGGCCTGAGCCTGGTTGCGCATGACGGTCGGACGGTCCAGATCACGGTAGTTCACCGCTGGCGCTTCCTGACGGGCCGGAGCCGGTTGCTGCACCTGAGCCGAAGCCATGGAGGTGTGAACGGTATTGTCGATAACCTTCACAGGCTTCTCGATTTTCGCGCCCAGACCAGTGGCAACCACGGTGACGTGCAGTTCGTCGCGCATGTCCGGATCGATAACGGTACCGACCTTGACCATCGCGTGTTCGGAAGCGAAGGCTTCGATGATGCTACCCACGTCGGAGTACTCACCCAGGGACAGGTCAGGACCGGCGGTGATGTTCACCAGAATGCCGCGTGCACCTTGCAGGTTCACGTCTTCCAGCAGCGGGTTGCGAATTGCAGCTTCAGTGGCTTCACGTGCACGGTTCGGACCGCTGGCGCAGCCAGTGCCCATCATCGCCATGCCCATTTCGCTCATCACGGTACGGACGTCGGCGAAGTCGACGTTGATCATGCCCGGACGCTTGATGATGTCGGAGATACCGCGAACGGCACCGGCCAGTACATCGTCTGCCTTGGCGAAAGCCGACAGCAGGCTTGCGTCTTTACCGAGGATGGTCAGCAGCTTCTCGTTGGGAATGGTGATCAACGAGTCGACGCTTTCGGAGAGCATGCGGATGCCTTCGTCGGCGATCTGCATACGCTTGCGGCCTTCGAACGGGAACGGACGGGTCACGACCGCAACGGTCAGGATGCCCATTTCCTTGGCCACTTCGGCGATGATCGGCGCAGCACCGGTACCGGTACCGCCGCCCATGCCGGTGGTGATGAACACCATGTTGGTGCCCTGCAGGACTTCGGCAATGCGCTCACGGTCTTCGAGAGCGGCCTGACGACCTACTTCAGGGTTTGCGCCAGCGCCGAGACCTTTGGTCACGCCGGTGCCCAGTTGCAGGATGGTCCGCGCGCCGATGTTTTTCAGCGCTTGAGCATCAGTGTTGGCGCAGATGAACTCAACGCCTTCGATGTTGCTCTTGACCATGTGATTGACAGCGTTGCCGCCGCCTCCGCCAACACCGATAACTTTGATTACCGGGCTTGCGGGGATGTTGTCTACGAGTTCGAACATTTTCCCTCTCCTTACATTCTCTAGTTTTTTCGCCTACTGCTTTTTGTTGCGGTGCTGCGGTAAATCTTTAGAAATTGCCCTGGACCCACTTTTTCAGTCGGTCGAGCAGCGGCGCCTGTGGCTCTTCGCTGCTGTAGCTGTCGCGGCTGCCGATGCCGGAGAACGAAACCCCGTCGGACTGCTTTTGCAGGCCGTACATCAACAAGCCAACGCCAGTGGAATAAATCGGGTTGCGTACCACGTCATCCAGACCTTTCACGCCATGCGGGACGCCAAGGCGTACCGGCATGTGGAAGATCTCTTCGGCCAACTCGGTGGCACCTTCCATCTTCGAAGTGCCGCCGGTCAGGACGATGCCGGCCGGGATCAGGTCTTCGTAGCCGCTGCGACGCAGTTCAGCCTGAATCAGGGTGAACAGTTCGTCATAACGCGGCTCGACCACTTCGGCCAAAGCCTGACGCGACAGTTCGCGCGGTGGGCGGTCGCCAACGCTTGGCACCTTGATGGTTTCGCCGGCACCGGCCAGTTTGGCCAAGGCGCAGGCGTAACGGATCTTGATCTCTTCGGCGTACTGGGTCGGGGTGCGCAACGCCATGGCGATGTCGTTGGTCACTTGATCACCGGCAATCGGGATCACCGCGGTGTGGCGGATCGCGCCTTCGGTGAAGATCGCGATGTCGGTGGTGCCGCCGCCGATGTCGACCAGGCACACGCCCAGTTCTTTCTCGTCATCGGTCAGTACCGAGTAGGCCGAGGCCAGTTGCTCGAGAATGATGTCGTCGATTTCCAGGCCGCAGCGACGCACGCATTTTTCAATGTTCTGCGCGGCGTTGACGGCGCAAGTCACTACGTGAACCTTGGCTTCAAGGCGCACGCCGGACATGCCCAGTGGCTCGCGAACGCCTTCCTGGTTATCGATCACGTAATCCTGCGGCAGGGTGTGCAGCACGCGCTGGTCAGCCGGGATCGCCACGGCCTGGGCGGCGTCGAGAACTCGCTCAAGGTCAGCCGAGCTGACTTCGCGATCACGGATCGCGACGATGCCGTGGGAGTTCAGGCTGCGGATGTGATTACCCGCCACGCCGACGAACGCCGAGTGAATGCGGCAGCCCGCCATCAGTTGGGCTTCTTCGATCGCGCGCTGGATCGATTGCACGGTGGACTCGATGTTGACCACCACGCCCTTCTTCAGGCCACGGGACGGATGGGTACCGATCCCGACGATTTCCAGCGAGCCGTCGTCGGAAACCTCGCCGACCAGCGCCACCACCTTGGAGGTGCCGATATCGAGACCGACGATCATTTTGCCGCTTTGCACGTTTGCCATGGGTCCTGCCTCTTCTTAATTCTTTGCGACAGCGGGTTGGGCTGTCGTCGGCGCTACTGGTTCCCGCCAGCCAACAGCGAGGCCGTTGGCGTAGCGCAGATCGATGCGCGCAATGTTCGTAATCTGTTCTTTGAGCGTCTTGTCATAGATGGCGATGAAGCGGCGCATCTTTTCCACCAGGTTGCCGCGTCCCAGCAGCAACTCGATGCCGGGGCCGGAGCTGCCGGCACCGGTGGTCAGGAACCAGCTTCCGCGTTCACGCAATTCCAGGCGTGCGATCGAGAAGCCCAACGGCCGCAGCATCTGGCTCAAGACCTGATACTGCTGCATCACTTGCTGCTGAGCCCGTTGAGGGCCGAACAGCTGTGGCAGGTGTTCGTAGTTCGCCAGCTCCTTTGGCGTAAACGCCTGGCCCTGGTTGTTCAGCAACGACTCGTCGCCCCAACGGGCCACCGGCAGTTGCTCTTCGAGGCGGATCACCACTTGATCCGGCCACACCCGGCGCACTTCGGCGTGGGCGATCCAGGGCATTTGCTCAAGCTCGGTGCGCATGCCCGCCAGGTCGATGGTGAAGAAGCTAGACGCCACGTACGGGGCGATTCGCTGTTGCACCGCTTGCTGGCTGATGTAGCTCAGGTCGCCCTGCACGGCGATCTTGGTGATCGGCCGGTCGGCATACGGCAGCAAACGCTGTGCGCCTTCGTAAGTACCGAACCCGAGTGCCACCAGCAGCACTGGCCAGAACAGGCTTTTGAGAAAACCGAAGTTGGCTTTCGGCAGGCGCGCGGACATCGGCTCTTTCGCCACCATTCGGCTGGCACCCCGCGGCACCGGCTTGCGGCCGGGTGCGGGTGGCTGATGTCTGAGCTGAGCGCCTTGCATCGTCTTAACCTCTAGCGTCTTCAACACTGGCGGCCAGAATGGCCAGAACCAGTTGCTGGAAATCCAGACCGGCCGCACGGGCCGCCATCGGCACCAGGCTGTGATCGGTCATGCCCGGGGCGGTATTCACTTCGAGGAACCAGAACTGCCCGTCGGCGTCCTGCATCACGTCCGCCCTGCCCCAACCGGCAATACCCAGCGCCTCACAGGCCTTGGCCGTGAGATCCATGAGTTCCTGTTCTTTGTCCGCGTCCAGCCCGCACGGAATGCGGTACTGGGTATCGTTGGCGATGTACTTGGCGTCGTAGTCGTAGAACGTGTGCGGTGTACCCAGGGCAATCGGAGGCAACACCTGGTCACGCAGGGTGGCGATGGTGAACTCCGGACCTTGAATCCATTGCTCAACCAAAACTTGCGAATCGTAGGTACTGGCCGCTTTCCATGCGTCGATCAACTCGGACGCAGAACTCACTTTGGCCATCCCGATACTTGAACCTTCATGCGCCGGTTTGACGATCAAAGGGAAGCCCAGTTCCGTCGCCGCGGAAATACAATCGGCTTCGCTGCACAGCACGGCGTGACGCGGCGTCGGAATCCCGAGGCTGTGCCAGACCTGCTTGGTGCGCAGTTTGTCCATCGCCAGCGCCGAGGCCAGAATGCCGCTGCCGGTGTAGGGAATCCCGGCGACTTCGAGCAAGCCCTGCATGCTGCCGTCTTCACCGCCACGGCCGTGAAGAATGATGAACGCGCGGTCGATTTTTTCACTCAGCAGACGCTGCAGAATATCGGTGCCAACGTCGATGCCGAACGCGTCCACGCCAGCGCTTTGCAGCGCGTCGAGCACGGCGTTACCGGATTTCAGCGACACCTCACGCTCGGCACTCAGACCGCCGAAGAGCACGGCGACGCGGCCGAAGTCTTTCGGCGCGACAGTGGAAAACAGCTTGGCGTAGGCAGCAGTCATTTCAACTTCCCCTCGACCGACGCCGCCACGGCGCCAGCGAACAATTCACTTTTCAGCAGCTTCGGCGCGAGGCCGCCGATATCACCGGCGCCCTGGCACAGCAGAATGTCGCCGGCACGCAGCAGCGGCTTGACCAGCGGCGCCAGATCGACGCCACGCTCGATGTAGATCGGGTCGAGCTGACCGCGCTGGCGGATGCTGTTGCACAGTTTCCGGCTGTCGGCACCCGGGATCGGCTCTTCGCCCGCCGGATAGACTTCCATCAGCAGCAGCACGTTGGCATCGGCCAGTACATTGACGAAGTCGTCGTACAGATCGCGGGTGCGGCTGTAACGGTGCGGCTGGTAAACCATCACCAGACGGCGCTCCGGCCAGCCACCGCGCACGGCTTTGATCACGGCGGCGACTTCGGTCGGGTGATGACCGTAGTCGTCGACCAGCATCACGTTGCCGCCGTCCACCGGCAATTCGCCATAGACCTGGAAACGTCGACCAACACCCTGGAAGCCCGACAGGCCCTGGACGATGGCTTCGTCACTGACGCCTTCGTCAGTGGCGATGCAAATGGTCGCCAGCGAGTTGAGCACGTTGTGGTTGCCCGGCATGTTCACGGAAACATCCAGCGGCTCGCGGTCAGGACGCAGCACGGTGAAGAAGGTCTGCATGCCTTGCTGGCGCACGTTGATCGCGCGCACGTCGGCGTCTTCGCTGAAGCCATAGGTCACGGTCGGACGTTTGACCAACGGGAGGATTTCGCGCACCACCGGATCGTCCAGGCACATCACCGCCAAACCGTAGAACGGCAGGTTGTGCAGGAACTCGACGAAGGTTTTCTTCAGTTTGTTGAAGTCACCGTCGTAGGTCGCCATGTGGTCGGCGTCGATGTTGGTGACCACGGCCACCAGCGGTTGCAGGTGCAGGAAGCTCGCATCGCTTTCGTCGGCTTCGGCGATCAGGTAACGGCTGGTGCCGAGCTGGGCATTGGTGCCCGCCGCATTCAAACGGCCACCGATCACGAAGGTCGGATCCAGACCACCGGCGGCGAACACCGAAGCGATCAGGCTGGTGGTGGTGGTTTTGCCGTGAGTACCGGCGACGGCGATGCCGTGGCGATAGCGCATCAGCTCGGCGAGCATTTCGGCACGCGGCACCACCGGGATACGACGCTCAAGCGCAGTCGCGACTTCCGGGTTGGAGGTGTTCACAGCGCTCGACACCACCAGCACATCGGCGGTCGCAGCGTTTTCGGCACGGTGGCCGATGTAGATGTGTGCGCCGAACGACTCCAGACGCTCGGTGACCGGCGACGCTTTCAGGTCGGAACCGGACACTTCATAGCCCAGGTTCAACAACACTTCGGCAATCCCGCACATGCCCACGCCGCCGATACCGACGAAGTGGATGCGACGGATGCGGCGCATTTCCGGTTGCGGCATGGCTTTCTGATTCTCAACCATGGGCCACCTCCAGGCAGGTATCGACCACGCTACGGGTGGCATCGGGTTTCGCCAGACGGCGGGCCGCTTGGGCCATATCTTCGAGTCGTTGCGGTTGCATCAAGACCTCTGTCAGGCGCGCGGCAAGGTCCGCGGCACCAGTCGTTCTTTGCGGCATCAGGAAGGCAGCGCCTTCGCGGGCCAAATAATCGGCGTTGCGGGTCTGGTGATCGTCGATCGCGTGGGGCAAAGGCACCAGCATCGAGGGCAGACCGGCGGCAGCCAGCTCACTGATGGTCAACGCGCCTGCACGGCACACCACCAGGTCAGCCCAGCCATAGGCCTGGGCCATGTCTTTGATGAACGGCTGCACCTGCGCTTCCACGCCGGCGGCGCGGTAGCGCTCTGCAGTCACTTCATCGTGGTTTTTGCCGGCCTGATGAAACACTTCCGGGCGCAAATCGGCAGCGACTTGGGCCAGGGCTTCAGGCAGCAACTTGTTCAACGGTTCTGCGCCCAGGCTTCCGCCGAGGATCAGCAAACGCGCTTTGCGGCCCGCCAGAGCAGGTCGCGATGTGTCGAGGAACAGCTCGCTGCGCACCGGGTTTCCGGTGGTACGGCGGGTGTCCGACAGAGTAAAGGTGTCGGGGAACGCTTCACACACCCGGGCGGCGAACGGCACCAGCAACCGATTGGCGGTGCCGGCCACAGCGTTCTGCTCGTGAACGATCACCGGCACACCGGCCAGTTTCGCGGCGAGACCGCCGGGGCCAGTCACATAACCACCGAAGCCGACCACACAAACCGGCTTCAAGCGACGAATGATCGCCCGCGCCTGCCACACCGATTTCAGCAGCATGAAGGGCGCCTTGAGCAGCGACAGCTTGCCCTTGCCGCGCAGGCCAGTGGCGTTGATCCGGTGCAGTTCCAGCCCTGCGGCCGGCACCAGTTCGTTTTCGATCCCGCGTGGCGTGCCGAGCCAGTGCACGGTGTAGCCGCGCGCCTGAAACTCGCGGGCACAAGCCAGCGCCGGGAACACGTGGCCGCCGGTTCCGCCGGCCATGATCAATACGTTAGCGCCCATGATTCGGCTCCTCGGCGAAGTCGCTCTCATGGAATTCCATTTCTTCACTGCCCAGGTGGGTTCGGCTCTCCCACTCGATCCTCAGCAACAAGCCAAGACAGGCGCAGCAGATCACCAGCGAGCTGCCGCCGTAACTGAGGAACGGCAAGGTCAGACCCTTGGTTGGCAGCAGACCGACGTTCACACCGATGTTGATCAGGAACTGACCGATCCACAGGAACGACAGACCGTAAGCCACATACGCGGCGAAGAACTGCTTGGCTTTTTCGGCCCACAAGCCGATGTACATGCCGCGAATACACACGAACACGAACAGCGCCACGGTGCACAACGAACCGACCGCACCCAGTTCTTCGGCCAGAACCGAGAACACGAAGTCGGTGTGCGCTTCCGGCAGGTAGAACTGCTTCTGCACGCTGTTGCCCAGACCGACGCCGAGCCACTCACCGCGACCGAACGCAATCAACGCTTGCGACAACTGATAACCGGCGCCGAACTGGTCGGCCCACGGGTCGGCGAAGTTGGTCAGACGCGCCATCCGGTACGGCTGCATCTGAATCAGCAAGACCACGGCGCCGACCGCCAACACCACCATCAGCGAAAAGCGGAACAAGCCGACCCCGCCGAGGAACAGCATCGCCGCTGCTGCGCCCATCATCACGACGGTGGCACCGAAGTCCGGCTCCATCAGCAACAGACCGGCCATTGGCAGCAGCACGATGAACGGCTTGAAGAAGCCCATCCAGCTCTCGCGCACTTCTTTCTGACGCCGCACCAGATAACCGGCGAGGTAGATCACCACGAATACTTTGGCGATCTCGGACGGCTGCACGTTGAAGAAGCTGAAACCGATCCAGCGCATCGAACCGTTCACTTCGCGGCCGATGCCCGGGATGATCACCATCACCAACAGTCCGAATGCACCGATCAGCATCAACCAACCCAGACGCTGCCAAGTGGCGATCGGAATCATCATGGTGACGATGCACGCGCCCAGACCCAACACCACATAAATAAGGTGGCGAGTCATGTAATACAGGGCACTGCCCGACTGCGCCGCCCCCACTTCGGTGGACGCCGAAGCAATCATGATCAGGCCGAGACCGAGCAGCGCCAGACAACCGGCGAGCATCGGGAAGTCGAGGTCGATGCCGCGCCCGGTGATGATCGGCGACGGATACGGCTTGATGATATTGCGCAGGCTCATGCCAGATCCTCCACGGCGCGGACGAACTGGTGACCACGGTCTTCGTAATTCTTGAACATGTCGAAACTGGCGCAGGCCGGCGACAACAGCACCACATCACCCGGCTGGGCGGCGGCGCGGCATTGCGCAACGGCGTCGACCAGCGAGGTCGCACGAATCAATGGCACGGCATCACCGATGGCTTCGCCGATCTTGTCGGAGTCGCGGCCCATCAGGATCACGGCGCGGCAGTTGGCCGCCACCGGAGCACGCAGATCATTGAATTCGGCACCCTTGCCATCGCCGCCGGCGATCAGAATCACCTTGCCGTCGATGTCCGCGCCCAGGCCTTCGATGGCTGCCAGTGCAGCGCCAACGTTGGTGGCTTTGGAATCGTTGTAGTAAGCGACGCCGTCGAGATCACGCACCCACTGGCAGCGATGTTCGAGGCCGGCAAAGGTACGCAAGGCCGAGAGCATGGCGTCGAACGGCAGGCCAACCGCATGACCGAGCGCCAGCGCCGCGAGGGCGTTGGACTGGTTATGCGCGCCGCGAATCTTCAGCTCACGCACCGGCATCAGGTTCTGGAATTCGAAGGCCAGATATTTCTCGCCATCTTCTTCGCGGATACCGAATGCCTTGAAATCCGGTTTGGTCAGGCCGAAGGTCCAGCATGGCTGGCCCTCGCCGATCAGCGGACGGGTCAGCGCATCCTGACGGTTGACCACGAACTGCCTGGCGCCACGGAAAATCCGGTGCTTGGCGAGGTGGTAGGCCGGCAGACCGCTGTAGCGATCCATGTGGTCTTCGCTGATGTTCAGCACGGTCGCCACTTCAGCGTTGAGCTGGTCGGTGGTTTCCAGCTGGAAGCTCGACAGCTCCATCACGTACAGCTCGACGTCGTCGCTGAGCAGGTCCAGCGCCGGGGTGCCGAGGTTACCGCCAACAGCGACGCGTTTGCCGGCCGCAGCCGCCATCTCGCCGACCAGGGTGGTGACGGTGCTTTTCGCGTTGGAGCCGCTGATGGCTACGATCGGCGCCTGCGCGTTACGCGCGAACAGCTCGATGTCGCCGGACAGTTTCACGCCACGGGCCGCGGCGGCTTGCAGGGCCGGGGTCGCCAGCGCCAGGCCGGGACTCACGTAGAGCTCGTCGGCACGGCACAGGAATTCGACGTCCAGCTCGCCACAACGCACTTCCACGTGCGGATAGTCACGCTTGAGCGTGGCCAGTTCCGGTGGATTTTCCCGCGTGTCGGCCACGGCAAACGACGTGCCCCGGTTCGCCAGGAAGCGAACCAGGGACATGCCGCTCTTGCCGAGGCCGACAACGATGCGGAAGTGGTCAGAAGCGATCAGAGACACTCGTTCTACCTCAGCTTCAGGGTGGCAAGGCCGATCAGCACGAGAATCACGGTGATGATCCAGAAACGGACGATCACGCGCGGCTCGGGCCAGCCCTTGAGTTCAAAGTGGTGGTGTATCGGCGCCATGCGGAACACACGGCGACCGGTCAGCTTAAAGGACGCAACCTGAATGACGACTGACAGGGTTTCCATCACGAACACGCCGCCCATGATGAACAGGACGATTTCCTGACGGACGATCACCGCGATGGTGCCCAACGCTGCGCCGAGTGCCAGTGCACCGACGTCGCCCATGAACACTTGCGCCGGATAGGTGTTGAACCACAGGAAGCCCAGACCGGCACCGATCAGCGCACCGCAGAACACGATCAGCTCACCCGCGCCCGGCACATACGGGATCAGCAGGTATTCAGCGAATTTCACGTTACCCGACAAGTAGCAGAAGATGCCCAGACCACCGCCGACCATCACGGTTGGCATGATTGCCAGACCGTCGAGGCCGTCGGTGAGGTTGACCGCGTTGCTCGAACCGACGATCACAAAGTAGGTCAGCACGATGAAGCCGGCGCCCAGCGGAATGCTGTAGTCCTTGAGCATCGGCAGGATCAGTGTCGTTTCCACTGGGGTGGAAGCGGTCATATAAAGGAAGATCGCCGCGCCGAGGCCGAACACCGATTGCCAGAAATACTTCCAGCGGCTCGGCAGGCCACGCGAATTCTTCTCGATGACTTTGCGGTAATCGTCGACCCAGCCGATGGCACCGAACAGCAGGGTCACCAGCAAAACAGTCCAGACGTAACGGTTGCTCAGGTCAGCCCAGAGCAGAGTGCTGACGCCGATCGAAGAGAGAATCAGCGCGCCACCCATGGTCGGCGTACCGGATTTCGACAAGTGCGATTGCGGACCATCGTTACGAACGGATTGACCGATCTGACGGTTCTGCAAAGTGCGGATCATCCACGGGCCATAGCACAGCGACAAAACCAGCGCGGTCAGCACACCGAGGATCCCGCGCAGGGTCAGGTACTGGAAGACCGCGAAGCCTTTGTAGAACTGTTGCAGATACTCCGCTAGCAGCAGCAGCATTAATGTTTCTCCAGACTGGACCCGCACAGAGCCGCAACGATGTTTTCCATCGCTGCACTGCGCGAACCCTTGATCAAAATAGTGGTGTTTGTGTCCTGCTCGGCGTCGAGGGCCTGGATCAGTTCGGCTTGCGTGCCGAAGTGATGCGCCTGCTCACCGAAAGCGTTTACGGCGTGAACCATGTTTGGCCCGACTGCATAAAGCGCGGAAACCTTGCCCCGGGCGTACTCGCCCACGTCGCGGTGCCCCTGCTCCGCCCAATCGCCCAACTCGCCGATATCCCCGAGCACCAGGACGGTGCGGCCGGAAAAGCCGGCGAGTATATCAACGGCCGCGCACATCGAGGTGGGGTTTGCGTTGTAAGTGTCATCAATCACGCGCATGCCGTTTTTCGCCAGTTGCGCAACGGTACGACCCTTGACCGGTTGCACGGCGCCCAGCCCTGTGGCGATGCCGAACAGCGACACACCCAGGGCGTGCGCAGCGGCGGCGGCAGCCATGGCATTGGCAACGTTGTGGGTGCCGAGCAGGTTCAGTTGAACGCGCTCGACACCTTCAGGTGTGTGCAAATTGAAGGCTGGGCAACCACGGGCATCGGTGCTCAAGTCGCTGGCGTAGAAGTCAGCTTGCGAATTGCTCAAAGCGAAGGTCAACACTTTGCGAGCGCCCGCACGGATCTTCCAGATACCGAAGGCCTTGTCATCGAGGTTAAGCACGGCGACGCCATCGGCCGCCAGCCCGTCGATGATTTCGCCCTTGGCTTCGACGATTTTTTCCGGGCCGCCGAACTCACCGACGTGCGCGGTGCCGGCATTGTTCAGGATCGCCACATGCGGCTTGGTCAGCCCGACGGTGTAGGCGATTTCGCCCAGACGCGAGGCACCCAGTTCGATCACGGCCGCCGTATGTTCCGGGGCCAGTTCGAGCAGGGTCAGCGGCGCGCCGAGGTCGTTGTTCAGATTGCCACGGGTCGCCAGTACCGGACCGCGCGTGCGCAGGATGCTCGCGAGCATTTCCTTGACCGTGGTCTTGCCGCTGGAGCCGGTGATGGCCGCGACTGGCTGAGTGAATGCGGCACGGTTCAAGGCGCCCAATTGGCCGAGGGCCTGACGGGTGTCCTTGACCAGCAACTGCGGCAACGTGCTGTCGGCGACTTCACGCTCGACTAGCGCAGCCACCGCGCCTTTGGCGGCGACGTCGTTCAAATAGTCATGACCGTCAAAACGCGGGCCGGTCAGGGCAATAAACAGTTGGCCGGATTTGATCGCACGGCTGTCAATGCTGACGCCGTCGAAACTGGCATCGGCGCTGATCAGGCGTGCGTCGAGCGCGTTGGTCAACTCGCTGAGTTTCAGGGCCTTAAGCATGGGCCACCTCCCAAGCGGTCAGGGCGTGATCGGCCTCGACCAGATCAGAGAAGGCATGGCGCTCGCCGTTGATTTCCTGATAGTCCTCGTGACCTTTACCCGCCAGCACAATCACGTCATCCGCCGAAGCGCCGGCAATCAGTTGCGCAATCGCCTGGCCACGGCCGGCGACGAAGGTGACTTTATCCACAGCCGTGAAACCGGCGCGGATGTCATCGAAAATTACTGCCGGGTCTTCAGTGCGCGGGTTGTCGTCGGTGACCAGCACTTGATCGGCCAGACGCTCGACCACTTCGGCCATCAACGGACGCTTGCCGCGATCGCGATCACCGCCACAGCCGAACAGGCACAGCAGTTGGCCTTTGACGTGCGGGCGCAAAGCGGTCAGAACTTTTTCCAATGCATCCGGAGTGTGGGCGTAATCGACCACCACCAACGGCTGAGTGCCGCCGCCCAGACGCTGCATGCGACCGGCCGGACCTTCGAGTTTCGGCAGCACTTTGAGAATTTCGTCGAGCGCGTAATCCAGACCGAGCAAGGCACCGACCGCCGCCAATACGTTGCTCAGGTTGAAGCGACCGAGCAAGGTGCTGCGCAGATGATGTTCGCCCTGCGGCGTTACCAGCGTGGCGCGCACGCCGTGGTCGTCGAACTGCGCTTCGCGGCAAAACAGGTAGGCGCTGCTGTCGAGCAGGCTGTAGGTGATCAAACGCGACTCGCGTTTTTCGGCAGCCAGTTGCCGGCCGAAATCGTCGTCGAGGTTGACCACGCGGCACTTCAGATCATTCCAGGCGAACAGCTTGGCCTTGGCCTCGGCGTACGCCTCCATGGTGCCGTGATAATCCAGATGATCGCGGGACAGGTTGGTCATCACCGCCACGTCGAAAGCCAGCGCAGTCACCCGGCCCTGATCCAGACCGTGGGACGAGACCTCCATGGCCACGGCTTTGGCGCCGGCCTTTTTCAGGTCGCCCAGGGTCGCTTGTACGGCGATCGGATTCGGCGTGGTGTGCAGACCGCTTTCCAGTGCGCCATAGAAGCCGGAACCGAGGGTTCCAACGATGCCGCAATGCTGGCCAAGCAGATCCAGTGCCTGCGCGACCAATTGGGTCACGCTGGTCTTGCCGTTGGTGCCGGTCACGCCGATCAGGTTCAGGTGATGGCTTGGCTCGCCGTAAAAACGCCCGGCGATATCCGACAGCTGCGCCGCCAGACCTTTGACCGGAATCAGCGGCACATCGGTGATCGGCAGCACAGTGGCGCCTTCCACTTCATAGGCCACGGCCGCCGCGCCGCGCGCCAGAGCATCGGCAATGTGCGCACGGCCATCGAATTTGCCGCCAGGCACCGCGAGGAACAGGTCGCCCGCGCGTACGTTGCGACTATCCAGCGCCAATTCACGGATCAACAGATCGTGGCCGGCGTGGGGGAATATCTTGTTCAGACTTAATGACATCAGCCGCGCCCTCCATTGGCTTTCAGCGGAACGACCGGGGTGGCGTTGGCCTGTTGTGTCGTCGGCAGGTTGTCCGGGGTCACGTTCATCAGGCGCAGGGTGCCGGACATCACACGGCTGAACACCGGTGCGGAAACCAGACCACCGAAGTAACCGGCCTTGGACGGTTCATCGATCACCACAACGATGGCGTAACGCGGATCGCTCATCGGCCCGAAACCGGCGAACAGCGAACGGTAAGAGTTTTCGGCGTAGCCCTTGGTACCCACCGAAGTCTTGCGCGCAGTACCCGATTTGCCGGCCACGTGGTACGCCGGCACCTGTGCACGAAACACGCCGCGCGGGGCTTCGATCACTTGCGTCAGCATGCCTTGCATGGTTTTCGCGACCGCTTCCGGCAGCACTTGCGTGGTTTGCGGCGGCTTGTCGGTTTTGATCAGGGTCAACGGCGCCAGACGACCATTGTTGGCCAGCGCCGAGAACGCGTGAACGAGCTGAATCGCGGTCACGGAAATACCGTAGCCGTAAGACAGCGTGGCAGTTTCAGCCTTGCGCCATTCGCGGTAGTTCGGCAGGTTGCCGACACGTTCACCCGGGAAGCCGAGGCCGGTGTCCTGGCCAAGGCCGACTTTCTGCGCGAGACGGAAAATGGTTTCGCCGCCGATATCGAAGGCGACCTTACTCATGCCGACGTTACTGGAATTGATCAGGATGCCGGTCAGGTCGAGTACCGGACCTTCGGTCTTGGAAACGTCCTTGATCGTGTACTTGCCGATCTGCAGGGAGCCCGGGTACACCTCGACGGTATCGCTCGGTTTCCAGCGGCCGGTTTCGATCGCGGCGCTCATGGAGATGGCTTTCATGGTCGAACCCGGTTCAAACACGTCGATCATTGCGCGGTTACGCATCATCGCCGGTTGCAGGTTGCGACGGTTGTTCGGGTTGTAGGTCGGCTGGTTGACCATGGCGAGAATTTCGCCGGTCTTCACGTCCATGATCACCAGACTGCCGGCCTTGGCGCCGTTCTCGATGATCGCATTACGCAGCTCGCGGTTGGCCAGATATTGCAGACGCAGGTCAATGGACAACGCCAAGGGCTTGCCGGCCTTGGCGTTTTTGGTGACCTGGACATCCTTGATCAGCCGACCGCGCCGATCCTTGATGACCTGTCGTTTGCCCGGCACTCCGGCGAGCCATTCGTCATAAGCGAGTTCGACACCTTCGCGACCGTGGTCATCGATGTCGGTAAACCCGACCATGTGCGCGGTGACTTCACCGGCCGGGTAGAACCGGCGGAATTCTTCGATGCCGTAGACGCCCGGCACTTTCAAATCGAGTACAGCCTGGCCCTGCTCAGGGGTCAGCCCGCGCACCAGATAAATGAATTCCTTGTTGGCTTGCGCTTCGAGGCGTTCGGTCAGGGCTTTCGGGTCCTGACCCAGGGCGGCGGCGAGTGCCGGCCACTTCTCTTTGGCGGTCTGCATTTCCTTGGCGTTGGCCCACAGCGTGGTCACCGGGGTACTCACGGCCAAAGGCTCGCCGTTACGGTCGGTGATCAGACCACGGTGAGCAGGAATCGGGATATGGCGCAGGCTGCGTGCATCGCCCTGACCTTTGAGGAAGTCACGGTCAACCACCTGCAGGTCGATGATGCGCCAGCAGATCGCCGCAACCATCACGCCGAGCAGCGCCACCATCAGGCGGAAGCGCCATGGGAACAGTGCGCCTTCGAGTTTCATCATGGCGCCACCATCTTCACGTCAGCCGCGCCGGGAATGTGCATCTTCAGTTGTTCGGTGGCCAGCACTTCGATCCGGCTGTGCGCGGTCCAGGTGCTTTGTTCGAGAATCAAACGGCCCCACTCGGCCTGCGCCTTGTCGCGCACGCTGAGTTCGTTGTACAGGGTGTTGAGCAACTGCCGGTTCCAGTGCGCGCTGTAGGACACGGCGATGGCCGACACGAGCACGCCGATGAACAGCAGCAGCATCAGAAAGCTGCCGCCGGGCAGTGGCTTGGCGAAAAGCTTGCTCACCGCAGCTTCTCCGCGACGCGCATGACGGCGCTACGGGAACGTGGGTTGGCTTTGAGTTCGGCGTCGGAGGCCGTCTGCGCTTTGCCATGGACTTTGATTTTCGGTTCGAACGCTACGTGACGAACCGGCAGGTTGCGCGGCAGGTTGTCGGCTTCGCCTTTCACCAGCTTGCGCATGAACAGTTTGACGATGCGGTCTTCCAGCGAGTGGAAGCTGATGACCACCAGACGGCCGCCGACTTCAAGGGCTTCGAGTGCGGCTTCGAGGCCGGCTTCCAGATCGCCCAGTTCGTTGTTGACGTGAATGCGCAAACCCTGGAATGCACGGGTGGCCGGGTTCTTGCCCTTTTCCCACGCCGGGTTGGCGACTTTCAGCACTTCAGCCAGATCGGCGGTGCGCTCGAACGGTTTGATATCGCGACGCTCGACGACGGCGCGAGCCATACGACCGGAGAAACGTTCTTCGCCGTATTCCTTGAACACCCGGGCGATTTCCTCAGCCGGCGCGGTGTTGACGAATTCGGCAGCACTGATGCCACGGGACGGATCCATGCGCATGTCCAGCGGGCCATCGTTGAGGAAACTGAAGCCGCGCTCAGCGTCGTCGAGCTGCGGTGAAGACACGCCGAGGTCGAGCAGAATGCCGCTGACCTTGCCACTCAGCCCCTGCTCGGCAACTACCGAACCCAGCTCGGCAAAGCTGCGCTGCACAACGACAAAGCGGCCGTCTTCGGCCGCTAGCGTTTGCCCGGTGGCAATCGCTTGTGGATCTTTGTCGAACCCGATGAGCCGACCGTCCGTGCCGAGCTGGCTGAGGATCAGCCGGCTGTGTCCGCCGCGCCCGAACGTTCCGTCCAGATAGCAGCCATCAGGACGTACGGCGAGAGCCTCGACGGCTTCGTCAAGCAGTACGGTGATGTGGTTAAAGCCGCTATCAATAGTCACAGGATCAAATCACGCAGTTCATCAGGCATCGCGCCCGGTTGTTGAATAGCAGCCAGGTCAGCGGCAGAAACCGCATTCCAGGCATCCTCGTCCCACAATTGGAACTTGTTCAGTTGGCCCACCAGCATCGCTTTCTTATCAAGCCTGGCGTACTCGCGCAGACGCGGTGGAACCAGGAAACGACCACTGCCATCGAGTTCGAGGTCGACGGCATTACCAATCAGCAAACGTTGCAGCCGACGGTTCTCTTCGCGAAGCGAAGGAAGCGCACGCAACTTGGTTTCAATAATTTCCCACTCGTCGAGCGGATAGACACACAGGCACGGATCAACGGCATCAATGGTCACGATCAACTGGCCGGAACTGCGCGAATCGAGCTCGTCACGGTACCGGCTCGGCATGGCGAGACGGCCCTTTGCATCGAGACTGATAGCGTTAGCTCCGCGAAACACGTCTGCGTTTCTCCAATTTTTATCGTTTTGAGCTCAAAAAACCCACTTCATGCCACTTTCCGCCACTTGCGCACACTATAGGAATGCGCCCACCACACCGTCAAGGCGCGGATTAAAGGAAAACCCTTACAGAACGGAGATTTAGGAGCATAAAAGGAGGAGCAACGAGAATCTGGCGGATACTTTTGACCTATAACTTGATGCAGCACTGAAAGCTGCGCTCGAAAGTTAAAGTAATTTGTTAAGAGTAAGATTTTTTCGGTATTACAAAAGCGCTTCTGCTGTTGATTGAAGCAAGGTGGGAAATGGCTATTACTGCATTTGCCGCTGCCGAACTTTCAGCGCAGGCCTGCTGATAATACACAGCCCTGATGCCATTGATTCAAGCAGGGAAAGAAAAAGGTGGAGAGTCGATCTGTAAGCCGGGTTCTGTCTTGAACAGTCATTCGTCTACGATGGCCATCACTGGACATCTTTAGCAACCTACCCGGTCCCAGCGCGGGCCACGCCTTGGGACCCTATTTGGTCTTGCTCCAAGTGGGGTTTACCTAGCCACGAACTGTTGCCAGACGTGCGGTGCGCTCTTACCGCACCTTTTCACCCTTACCGGCGCTTGCGCGCTTAGGCGGTTATTTTCTGTGGCACTTTCCGTAGGCTCACGCCTCCCAGGCATTACCTGGCACTTCGCCCTATGGAGCCCGGACTTTCCTCCCCCCCCTAATTTTCATAGAGGGCAGCGACTGTCCGATCGACTCTCCGCCGCGAAGGTTAACGGCAGAGCGGCCGAAGAACAAGCGCTAAAAGCCCCAAGAGCGTTATGGGCGACGGCTTACACGTCTTTTTGTTTGTCGAGCGCGACCTGATACAGCACGTTTTTACGCTCGCCGGTAATCTGCGCTGCCAGCGCGGCGGCACGCTTGAGCGGCATCTCCTCAAGCAACAGATTGAGGATGCGCATCGCCTCGCTGCTGACGGCATCTTCGGACTCTGGCGCGCTCCAGCCGGCCACCAGCACGACGCATTCGCCGCGCTGCTGATTGCTGTCGGATTCAACGAACGCGCGCAGCTCAGCCAGCGGCAAACCTTTAAGCGTTTCGAAGGTTTTGGTTATTTCACGGGCGAGCAAGGCCTGACGCTCACCACCGAACACCGCCTCCATATCCTGCAGACATTCAAGAATACGGTGCGGAGCTTCGTAGAAGATCAACGTGCGCGGCTCTTCCTTGACAGCTTCCAGGCGCGCCTTGCGGCCGACCGACTTGGCTGGGAGAAAACCTTCGAAGATGAAACGGTCGGATGGCAGACCTGCGGCCGACAGCGCGGCGATCAACGCACACGCGCCAGGAACCGGCACTACATTGATCCCGGCAGCACGGGCCTGACGCACCAGG
Source organism: Pseudomonas sp. FW305-7 (assembly GCF_058786735.1). Classification (NCBI taxonomy): domain Bacteria; kingdom Pseudomonadati; phylum Pseudomonadota; class Gammaproteobacteria; order Pseudomonadales; family Pseudomonadaceae; genus Pseudomonas; species Pseudomonas sp. FW305-7. Next base: position 39,530 of record NZ_JBYSZA010000032.1, on the reverse strand, counting down.
TGGTAACCCGGATCAGAAATCAGCGGCGTACCGGCATCCGAAATCAGCGCGACGTTGTCACCTGCCAGCAAGCGGGTAATAAAGCGACTACCTTCATCTCGTTCGTTATGTTCGTGACAGGCAGCCAACGGCGTGGAAATCCCGAAGTGCTGCATCAGTCGCTGCGAATGACGCGTGTCTTCGGCAGCGATCAACGACACTTCGCGGAGAATTTTCAGGGCCCGGGCGCTGATGTCGTCCAGGTTGCCGATGGGCGTCGCCACCACATAAAGCGAGCCAGCAGCGGAATTCAAAGGACCTGGAGCAGTCAAAGCGCACACCTCGTGATCGGTAAAAGGCGGCATTGTAACGCGTCACGAGGCTTGCGACGTGCACCGCCCATGCTCGGTTTTGCGTGTCGTTGTGCACTGACGCAACATTTACTCCAGCTAAATTGCCTGATTCACACCAGTAACATCGCGCCCCGGCCAGTGCTTGGGTACAATTCGACGCTAATTTGATCGAGTATCAGGAACACTTACATGATCGCTTGCCTGCGGCTGTTCACTGCCCTCTGCCTCGCTGCCTTGTTGGCGGCTTGCGCCAGCTCCCCTTCCTCCAGCCTTGGCGAACTTCCACGGACCCCGGATGCCAGCATCGAGCAACTGCTCGAACAGGCTAGTCAGGCGAAAACCCCGGAAAAAGCCGCCCTGTTGCGCCTGAGCGCTGCGGACCTGGCTTATCGCCAGGGCAATGCCGGACAGTCCGCGCAAATCCTGCAACAAGTGCCGATGGAGCAACTGAAGCCAGGCCAGCAGATTTTCGCCAGCACCTTGAATGCTGAGCTGGCCATGACCCGCAATCAGCCGAAAGCCGCGCTGACTGCACTGAGCCATCCAAGCCTGCAACACCTGGGCGAGATGCCAGAAGAGCAACAAGTGCGCACCGGCACCGTACATGCCCGCGCCCTTGAAGCCGATGGCCAGACACTGGCTGCCGCTCGTGAACGTGTGTTCATCGCACCGATGCTGCAAGGCGAAGCCGCCAGCAAAAACCACGAAGCGATCTGGACCCTGATTGGCTCGCTGCCAACCGACCAACTGCAACCGAACACCACCGACGATCTCGGCGGCTGGATGGGCCTGGCCATGGCAGTGAAATCCGCCGGCACCCTGGAACAGCAGCAAGCAGCGATCGACGCCTGGCGTGCGCAGAATCCAAAGCACCCGGCCGCCATCAACCTGCCGCTGCCATTGACCAAGCTCAAGGAACTGGCCAGCCAGCCACTGAGCAAGATCGCCCTGCTGTTGCCGCAGGACGGCCAACTGGCCGCAGTCGGCAAGGCTCTGCGTGAAGGCTTCATGGCTGCGCACTACCAGGCTCAACAGGCCGGGCAAAAGCCGCCAGCGATCGAGTTCTACGACAGCTCCAAGCTGACTTCGATGGACGAGTTCTACCGCAAGGCTCAGGCTGACGGCGTGCAACTGGTCGTCGGCCCGCTGGAAAAACCACTGGTCAAACAACTGAGCACCCGTCCGCAACTGCCGATCACCACCCTCGCGCTGAACTACAGCGAAGGCGATCAAGGTCCGGCGCAACTGTTCCAGTTTGGTCTGGCGGCTGAAGACGAAGCCCGTGAAGTGTCCCGTCGCGCTCGCGCCGATGGCCTGCACCGCGCCGCAATCATGGTGCCGAAAGGCGAATGGGGCGACCGCGTATTGCGTGCGTTCAGCCAGGACTGGCAGGCGAATGGTGGCAGCATCGTTGCCACCGAACGTGTTGATCAGCCAGTGCAACTGGCCCAGCAGATCGCCGACATGTTCCAGCTGCGCCAGAGTGAAGCCCGCGCCAAGAGCCTGCAAAATGCTGCCGGCACCAACGTCGCCGCACAGCCTTCGCGCCGTCAGGACATCGAGTTCATCTTCCTCGCTGCAACCCCGCAGCAAGCGCAGCAGATCAAGCCGACCCTGAACTTCCAGTACGCCGGTGACGTTCCTGTGTATGCAACCTCGCACGTGTACAGCGCCAGCGGTGACGTCAACCAATACAACGACATGAACGGCATTCGCTTCTGCGAAACCCCATGGCTGTTGGAAACCAGCGATCCACTGCGCCAGCAAGTGGTTGCACAGTGGCCGCAAGCGGCAGGCAGCCTCGGTCGTCTGTACGCGATGGGCGTGGACGCCTACCGCCTGGCGCCACGCCTGGGCCAACTCAAAGCCTTGCCGGACAGCCGCATCGATGGTGAGTCGGGCAGCCTCGGCATGACCCAGACCCAGCGCGTTGTGCGTCAGTTGCCTTGGGCGCAGTTCGTCAGCGGTCAGGTACAACGCCTGCCGGATACGCCACGCTGATGCCTGACAGGTCACGCTCGCAAAGCGGTAAAGATGCCGAGCGCCAGGCGCTCGAGCATCTGCAGGATCAAGGTCTGCGCCTATTGGCGCAGAACTGGTTATGCAAACGCGGCGAGCTTGATCTGGTCATGCTTGATGGCGATACAGTAGTATTCGTTGAAGTTCGCTACAGAAAAAACACTCAATGGGGTGGCGCGCTCGCTAGCATCGATGCGCGCAAGCAGCAGAAACTGATTTTCGCTGCGCAATATTTTCTTCAGCGCGAGTCGCGCTGGGCCAATTCCCCCTGCCGCTTCGACGTGGTGGCCATCGACAGCCATCCGAGTCAGCTGAACTGGTTGCAGAATGCTTTCGACAGTTGACCTGCAGCCAACCCGGACTTTTTCATCCGACAAATTTTGCTCTTTGCTTTGCGGGCTGCACATTCATGTGCCGGACAGCCGCGCTACTTAAGGTCACACAGATGGACATGCAATCCCGAATTCGCCAGCTTTTCCAGGCCAGTATCGACACCAAGCAACAGGCGATGGACGTACTTGCACCGCACATCGAGCAAGCCAGCCAGATCATGGTCAACGCCCTGCTCAACGAAGGCAAAATGCTCTCCTGCGGCAACGGCGGCTCTGCCGGCGACGCCCAGCATTTTTCTTCGGAGCTGCTCAATCGCTTCGAGCGCGAGCGTCCAAGCCTGCCGGCCATCGCCCTGACCACTGATACGTCGACGATCACCTCGATCGCCAACGACTACAGCTACAACGAAGTGTTCTCCAAGCAGATCCGCGCACTCGGTCAGCCAGGCGACGTATTACTGGCGATTTCGACCAGCGGTAACTCGGCGAACATTATTCAAGCGATCCAGGCCGCACATGATCGCGAAATGATTGTCGTAGCTTTGACCGGACGCGATGGCGGCGGCATGGCGTCGCTGCTGTTGCCCGAGGACGTCGAGATTCGCGTACCGGCCAACGTCACTGCACGTATTCAAGAAGTCCACTTGCTGGCGATCCATTGCCTCTGCGATCTGATCGACAGCCAACTGTTCGGGAGTGAAGAATGACCCCTAATCGCCTTGGCCTTCTGGCCTTGACCCTGTGCCTCGGCATCAGCGGCTGCACCTCGGTGGTGAATGCCAGCCGCGAAGCGCCGATTGAAGACGACCGTGGCACCCGCACCTTCGGCAGCAAGATCGACGACTCGCTGATCGAAACCAAAGTGGGCGTGAACGTGGCCAAGGCCGACCCGGCCCTGGACAACGACTCACACATCGTCGTCACCAGCTTCAACGGCGTCGTGCTGCTGGCCGGTCAGACGCCCCGCGAAGACCTCAAAGCCAAAGCCGAACAGGCTGCCGCCAACGTGCAGCGTGTGAAGAAGGTCCACAACGAGCTGCAAGTGCTGCAGCCCTCCTCCCTGCTGGCTCGTCAGAACGACGCGTGGCTAACCACCAAGATCAAGACCCAGATGCTCACCGACGCCAGCATTCCCGGCTCGCGCATCAAGGTCGTGACCGAGAACGGTATCGTTTATCTGCTGGGCCTGCTGACCAAACAGGAAGCGGCGCAGGCGACCAACCTGGTACAGGGCGTTTCCGGCGTACAGAAGATTGTAAAACTGTTTGAGTACATCGACTGATACGCACCCTGCAGATCATAAAAAAGGCGATCCATCCGGATCGCCTTTTTTTATTTCACCACTTTCAAACTCGGCCGACCGCTTGGGCGCGGCGGCTCGCTGTCCGGTGGCGGCAAGTCATCGTCCTGCTCGATATCATCTTCGTCATCCATCGGCGACTCGATATCGAACACCATGCCCTGACCGTTTTCCCGGGCATAGATACCCAGGATGGCGCTGATCGGCACGTACAGACTGTGCGGGACGCCGCCGAAGCGACCCTCGAAGGTCACCACGTCGTTGTCCATGTGCAGATGACGCACGGCACTGGGTGAGATGTTCAGGACAATCTGCCCGTCACTGGCGAAACCCTGCGGCACCTGCACGGCCGGGTACTCGGAATTGACCAGCATGTGCGGGGTGCAATCGTTATCCACAATCCACTCGTAGAGCGCGCGGACCAGATAAGGTCGACTGGAGTTCATAGCGGCTCCTTAAGCCTTAGCGCATATCGCGTTCGACACCAGACAGACTCGCCTGGAAAGCCTCACGCGCAAACGAGCGCTCCATATAATCAAGCAGCGGCTTGGCTGGCCGCGGCAGTTCAATACCCAGAATCGGCAAACGCCAGAGTATTGGCAATAGGCAGCAATCCACCAGACTTTGTTCCTCACTGAGGAAAAACGGCTTGTCGGCAAACAGCGGCGACACGCCCGTCAGGCTTTCACGCAATTCCTTGCGCGCCACGACACGCGCGGCCTCCTTGGACTTGGGATCAAGAATCAGATCCACCAGACCACACCAGTCACGCTGAATGCGGTGAATCAGCAGACGACTGTTGGCACGCGCCACCGGATAAACCGGCATCAACGGCGGGTGCGGGTAACGCTCATCCAGATATTCCATCACCACGGTCGACTCCCACAACGCCAGGTCGCGATCGACCAGCGTGGGCAGGCTTCCGTAAGGGTTCACCTCAATCAGTTTAGGCGGCTGGCGACCAGCTTCCACATAAATGATCTCGGCGCTGACACCCTTCTCTGCGAGCACAATGCGCACTCGGTGGGAATAGTGGTCGGCGGGGTCGGAGTAACAGGCCAACCGATTGGTCACGCCCATGGCGATCCTCCTCGCTTGTTGAAATTATCGGAACCGGAAAAACGCGCGCGCCCAGAGGGCGCCTCCCGCAACACCTGGCTGGCCAGACGTTGCGCTATCGGAGACGCCCTTGGGCGCGCGCGATTAACAGCAATGCTTTTGAAGCGTATCAGTGCACGTCTTTCCAGTATTCACGCTTGAGCAGATAGGCGAACACAAAGAAGAACGCCAGGTACAGCAAGACGTAAGTACCGATGCGCTGATGTTGCAGCTTAACCGGGTTAGCCGAGTAAGCCAGGAAGGTTACCAGATTCTTGACCTTCTCATCGAACTGCTCTTCGTTCAGAGCACCGGACTTCGGCACGATGGTCAGCTGATCGCACGCTTCATGAGTCAGCGGCGTACCGGTCAGCGGATCATATTGCTTCTTGCCACCTTCGACGATCTGCACCTGTTTGCAGCCCACGACCTGACGACCTTGCAGGCCGACCAGTACGTTGGGCATGCCGACGTTCGGGAAAACCTTGTTGTTCACGCCCCATGGACGTGCCGGATCTTCGTAGAACGACTTCAGGTAACCGTAGAGCCAGTCAGTGCCACGCACACGAGCGACCAGCGTCAGATCCGGTGGCGCAGCGCCGAACCAGGTCTTGGCGTCGGCCGGCTGCATGCCGATGCTCATGTGATCACCGATCTTGGCACCGGTGAACACCAGCTTCTCCAGCATCAGCTCATGAGGTACGCCGAGATCATCGGCAACTCGCTCGTAACGCTGGAACTTGGCACTGTGGCAACCCATGCAATAGTTGGCAAAGGTACGCGCGCCATCCTGCAGCGCAGCCTTGTCGGAAACGTCGATGTCGACTTTTTCCAGCTCCGGACCACCATGTTCAGCGGCGAAGGACAGCACTGGCAGAGCAGCAAAAATCAGAGCAAAAAATAACTTTTTCATCAGCCAGTCACCCTTTCCGGAACCTTTTTGGTCTTCTCGAGCCTGGTGTAGAACGGCATCAGAATGAAGTAGGCGAAGTACAGGAACGTGCAGATCTGCGATACCAGCGTGCGCTCAGGTGTCGGAGCGAGAACGCCCAGAATGCCGAGAATCACGAACGAAATGCAGAACACCACCAGCCAGATTTTGCTCATCCAGCCTTTGTAGCGCATCGACTTGACCGGACTGCGGTCGAGCCAAGGCAAGACAAATAGCACTGCGATTGCCGCACCCATGGCGATAACACCCATGAGCTTGTCCGGGATTGCCCGCAGGATCGCGTAGAACGGCGTGAAGTACCAAACCGGCGCAATGTGCTCTGGCGTCTTGAATGGGTTAGCCTGCTCGAAGTTTGGTTTTTCGAGGAAGTAGCCGCCCATTTCCGGGAAGAAGAACACGATAAAGCAGAAGATGAACAGGAACACTACGACACCGACAATGTCTTTCACGGTGTAGTACGGGTGGAACGCAATGCCGTCCAGCGGGATGCCGTTTTCGTCTTTGTGTTTCTTGATATCGACGCCATCCGGGTTGTTCGAGCCGACTTCGTGCAGCGCCAGGATGTGCAGCACCACCAGACCGAGAATCACGATCGGCAGAGCGACAACGTGCAAGGCGAAGAAGCGGTTCAGGGTGATCCCGGAGATCAGGTAGTCACCGCGAATCCACTGAGTCAGGTCGTTACCGATGACCGGAATCGCACCAAACAGCGAGATGATCACCTGGGCACCCCAGTAGGACATCTGCCCCCAAGGCAACAGATAACCCATGAAGGCTTCAGCCATCAGCGCCAGGTAGATCAGCATGCCGAACACCCAGACCAGTTCACGCGGCTTCTGGTACGAACCGTAGAGCAAGCCACGGAACATGTGCAGATAAACCACGATGAAGAACGCCGAGGCGCCGGTCGAGTGCAAGAGACGCAGGATCGAGCCGTACTCGACGTCGCGCATGATGTATTCAACGGAAGCGAACGCTTCTTCTGCCGATGGCGTGTAGCTCATCGTCAACCAGACACCGGTGACAATCTGGTTGACCAGCACCAGCAGCGCCAGCGAGCCGAAGAAATAGAAGAAGTTGAAGTTTTTTGGAGCGTAATACTTGCTGAGATGGTCTTCCCACATCTTGGTCGCAGGGAAGCGCGCATCAACCCAATCCATGAACTTGCTCATCACGCTTTCTCCGTATCGACGCCAATGACAATCAGGTCATCGGTCTCATAGGAATGCGGGGGAACTGGCAGGTTCAAAGGCGCAGGTTGCGACTTGTAGACGCGGCCAGCCAGATCGTAGTGGGAACCGTGGCACGGGCAGAAATAACCGCCCACCCAGTCTTTACCCAGATCCGCAGGTGCCACTTCGGGACGGAAGGTCGGTGAGCAACCCAGGTGCGTGCAGATCCCGATCAGCAGGAGAATTTCCGGCTTGATCGATCGCACTTCAGGGTCGACATAGGTAGGTTGCGTGGAGTTTTTGGAGGTTGGATCGGAGAGCTGGCCCTCGATCTTCTTGAGATTCCCCAGGATTTCCGCAGTACGACGAACAATGAACACCGGCTGGCCGCGCCACTCAGCAATCATCTGCTGCCCTGGCTCGATTTTGCTGACATTCACTTTCACCGGTGCACCGGCGGCTTTCGCCTTGGCACTGGGAAACCATGACCCCACGAACGGGACCGCAGCCCCCACCGCTCCTGCAGCACCCACCACGGATGTGGCTGCTACCAAGAAGCGACGCCGGCCTGCATTCACGCCGTCATTGCTCATTCAGTCCTCTCCCATCAGCTTTGTGGCCTGTTAAATCAGGCATCTACTAAATAAATCAATGTTACTTATAAAAATTTTGCCGAGATGGTAATGAAAAGCCCCAATTCTGACAAGGGAATTACCCGGAGCTCTCACCCTCAAGCCTTGCAGTATAGGGGGTCTACGAATGTGGCAAGTTGTCACAGCGCAATTCTTTTGATAAATCGCAGGCATAAAAAAACGCCCGGTTCCGTGAGGAATCGGGCGTTCTTTTTGAACGTGGAAGCGAAATTAACGCTTCGAGTACTGCGGACGCTTACGCGCTTTACGCAGACCAACTTTCTTACGTTCAACTTCACGGGCGTCGCGAGTAACGAAGCCAGCTTTGCGCAGAGCGCCACGCAGGGTTTCGTCGTAGTCCATCAGAGCGCGAGTGATGCCGTGGCGGATTGCGCCAGCTTGACCACTTACACCACCGCCGATCACGGTGACGTAGATGTCGAACTTCTCGACAGTCTCGGTCAGCTCCAGCGGCTGACGAACTACCATGCGGGCAGTTTCGCGGCCGAAGAAGTTATCCAGCGAACGGTTGTTGATGGAGATGTTACCAGTACCTGGACGCAGGAAAACGCGTGCGGTTGCGGTCTTGCGACGGCCAGTGCCGTAATTTTGAGTCGCCGACATAATGTACTATTCCGTTAAAACTTCAGTTCTTGGGGCTGCTGAGCAGTATGTGGGTGTGCAGCGCCCGCATAGACTTTCAGCTTACGGTACATGTCGCGACCCAGTGGGTTTTTAGGCAGCATGCCTTTAACCGCGGTCTCGATCACGCGCTCAGGGGCTTTGGCGATCAGCTTTTCAAAGTTGATCGACTTGATGCCGCCCGGGAAACCGGAGTGGGAGTAGTACATTTTGTCAGTGGTTTTAGCACCGGTAACACGGATCTGCTCAGCGTTGATTACGACGATGTAGTCGCCGGTGTCAACGTGAGGAGTGTACTCAGGCTTGTGCTTGCCACGCAGACGGCTCGCGATTTCGGTGGCCAGACGACCCAGGGTCTGACCAGCAGCGTCGACGACAAACCAGTCGCGCTTTACTGTTTCCGGTTTAGCAGTAAAAGTTTTCATTCTTTATAGCCTCAGGGGCCGCCCTGTAAATTAGACGGCGGATCTTACTGAATAGTGCGTACTTTGACAAGTCAAAGGCAGCCGGATACAGACGCTTTCGGGGGCTCGGGTCGGCGCGTCCGTTCAACGGCAAGATTCTTCGGCGGCGGCGCATCACTTCCACTGCAGAAAGAGGTCGGCAATTATGCAGATTGCGAAAAATATTTCAACCTGCTTTTATGATTGTTTTGCCCAAGGAGCACCCGATGGACTATCGCCAGCTAGGCCGTACCGACCTGAACGTGAGTGCAATCTGCCTCGGCACCATGACTTGGGGCGAGCAAAACACTGAAGCTGAAGCCTTCGCGCAGATCGAACGGGCCAAAGAGGCCGGGATCAATTTCATCGACACCGCCGAAATGTATCCGGTGCCGCCAAAAGCCGAAACCTACGCCACGACCGAGCGCTACATCGGCAATTACTTCAAAAGTCGTGGCGACCGCGCCGACTGGATCCTCGCCAGCAAGATTGCCGGTCCCGGCAACACCATCGACTACATTCGCGACAAAAACCTGCGCCACAACCGCCAGCACATCACCGCAGCGGTGGATGCCAGCCTCAAGCGCCTGCAGACCGACTACATCGACCTGTACCAATTGCACTGGCCTGAGCGCAGCACCAACTTTTTCGGGCAGTTGGGCTACAAACACAAGATCGAAGCCAACCTCACCCCGCTCGAAGACACCCTCGAAGCACTCGACGAGCAGGTTAAGGCCGGCAAGATCCGCCACATCGGCCTGTCCAACGAAACACCATGGGGCACCATGCGTTTTCTCGCCTTGGCCGAAGCTCGTGGCTGGCCGCGTGCGGTGTCGATCCAGAACCCGTACAACCTGCTAAACCGCAGCTTTGAAGTAGGCCTGGCGGAAATCGCCATTCGCGAACAGTGCGGATTGCTCGCTTATTCGCCGCTGGCGTTCGGCTTCCTGTCGGGCAAGTACGAAGGTGGTGCGCGTCCGCCAAAAGGCCGCCTGAGCCTCTACAGCCGCTTCAGCCGCTATTTCAATGCGCAATCGGAAGCAGCGTGCAGCCGTTATGTCGCGCTGGCCCGAGAGCACGGTCTGGATCCGGCGCAAATGGCGTTGGCGTTCGTCACTCAGCAACCGTTCGTCACCAGCAACATCATTGGCGCGACGACGCTTGAGCAACTGGACAGCAACATTGCCAGTTTTGACCTCAAGCTTTCCGATGAAGTGCTGGCGGGGATCGAGGCGATTCACAAGGATCATCCGAATCCGGCGCCGTAATCCAGGAAGATGATCGTTCCCACGCTCTGCGTGGGAACGCATACCATGACGCTCCGCGTCACTCCCAAAGCGGACGCAGAACGTCCATGGCGGCATTCCCACGCAGAGCGTGGGAACGATCACGCTGCATTACAGCGACCGCGCAATAATCTCCTTCATGATTTCATTGGTGCCGGCATAAATCCGCTGCACCCGCGCATCCGCCCACGCCCGGGCTACCGGGTATTCCCACATGAAGCCGTAACCGCCGTGCAACTGCACGCACTCGTCGAGCACCTTGCATTGCAGGTCGGTGCCCCAGTATTTCGCCATCGCCGCCGTCGGCACGTCGAGCTTGCCTTGCAGGTGCAGTTCCAGACATTTATCGACGAACACTCGACCGATCTGGATTTCAGTTGCCATCTCCGCCAGCTTGAAGCGCGTGTTCTGGAAATCGGCAATCGCCTTGCCGAACGCCTTGCGATCACGGGTGTAATCCAGCGTCCACTTCAGCGCAGCCTCGGCTGAGGCCAGACCGCCGATCGCCACGGTCAAACGTTCCTGCGGCAACTCCTGCATCAAATAGGCAAACCCCGCCCCGGCCTGCCCCAGCAGGTTTTCTTTCGGTACGCGCACATCCTGGAAGAACAATTCCGACGTGTCCTGGGCCTTCATACCGACCTTCTCCAAGCGCTTGCCCTTCTCGAAGCCCGGCGTATTCGCCTCGACCAGAAACAGGCTGGTGCCCTTGGCGCCGGCCTTCGGATCGGTCTTGGCGACGACGATGACCAGATCGGCGAGAAAGCCGTTGGTGATGAAGGTTTTCGAACCGTTGATCACATATTCATCGCCGTCCAGCACGGCGGTGGTCTTCACGCCCTGCAGGTCGGAGCCGGCACCCGGCTCGGTCATGGCAATGGCCGTGACCATTTCGCCCGAGACCAGTTTCGGCAGGTATTTGTGCTTCAGCGTTTCACTGCCGTAATGCAGGATGTACGGTGCAACGATGTCCGAATGAAGCGAGAAACCGATCCCGGTCAGGCCCAATCGACCGACCTCCTCGATCACCACCGCGCTGTAAAGAAAATCCGCCCCCAGCCCGCCGTATTCTTCCGGCAGATGCGAGCAGAGCATCCCCGCCTCCCCTGCCTTGTTCCACAGCTTGCGGTCGATATGGCCTTGTTTTTCCCACTGAGCATGGAACGGCACGGCCTCTTTTTCGAGGAAGGTTCGTACGCTGTCGCGGAACAATTCGTGCTCGGAGCTGAACAAGGTTCTGGGGATCATGCGGCACCTTTCTTTCTTGTTGGAGGGTTATGACCTTCAGAGACTAAGCCTCGCCTCCGATACAGGACACTGGACACATCCGACAAAAAATAAGACGATCCAGCCGTCTGGTGACCACTTTCCCTTATAAAAACAAAACAAAAGTTGAATTATGTCTAAGCAAGTCTCCACGCCCTTGCGGCGCGTCAGCATCCTGGCTATCGACCGGGTTTTCGCCTCCACTCTCATGCAAGCCAAGGATTTCTTCCATCTGGCCAGCCTGCGTTACGGCAAACAACTGGGCCACGGCCTGACACCGGCGTTCGAAACCCGCCTCGTCAGCCCTGACGGCAAACCGGTGAACAGTTTCAGTGACGTCGTGATGCCGGTGGACGGCGGCCTGGAAAACGCCGACGTGATTATCCTTCCAGCGTTCTGGGACGATTTCGACACGCTATGCAGCCGTTATCCACAAGTCCTGCCATGGTTGCGCGAGCAGCATGCGCGCGGCGCGGTGCTGTGCGGCGAGGCCACCGGGGTGTTCTGGCTGGCCGAGGCCGGGCTGCTCAACGGCAAGGAAGCGACCACCTACTGGCGCTTCTTCAATGCCTTCGCCGAGCGCTTCCCGAAGGTTTACCTCAATCAGGACAAACACCTGACGGACGCCGACAACCTGTATTGCGCCGGCGGCACTACTTCGGCGTGTGACCTCTACATCTACCTGATCGAACGTTTCTGCGGGGCCAACGTGGCGCAAGCCGTGGCCCGCGACATCCTCTATGAAGTGCAGCGCAGCTATTCACCGGGACGTATCGGTTTCGGCGGCCAGAAGCTGCATCAGGACGTGATCATCCTTCAGATTCAGCACTGGCTCGAAGAGCACTTCGCCGACAAGTTCCGCTTCGAAGACGTGGCCCGCGAGCACGGCATGAGCATCCGCAATTTCATGCGCCGCTTCCAGACCGCGACGGGCGACAAGCCGCTGCACTACCTGCAACGTCTGCGCATCGAGACGGCCAAAGGCTTGCTGTCCGGCAGTCGCAAGAGCATCAAGACCATCAGCTATGAAGTCGGTTACGACGATGCGAGCTTCTTTGCGCGATTGTTCCGCCAGCACACCGAACTGTCGCCGAACCAGTATCGGCAGCAGTTTCAGCAGGCTGCTTAACCCCCCGAAGCAAATACAAAACCTGTGGGAGCTGGCTTGCCAGCGATAGCGGTTTGTCAGAGACATAAATATCACCTGACACGACGCCATCGCTGGCAAGCCGGCTCCCACAGGGATTGCGGTGCATTCGAGCTGTTCTTCAGCGCATAAAAAAGGCCTGCAATTGCAGGCCCTTTTTTTGGCGAATCCGCTTAAGGCTTGTGCGCCCGCGACAGGAATTCGTGCGATTGCATCTCCAGCAGACGGCTCAGCGTGCGCTGGAACTCGAAGTTCAAACGTCCACCGGTGTACAGATCCTTCAGCTCGACTTCAGCAGAAATGATCAGCTTGACGTTACGGTCGTAGAACTCGTCGACCATGTTGATGAAGCGTCGGGCGATGTCGTCGGTGGTGACGCTCATCTGCTCGACACCGCTGAGCAGCACGGCGTGGAAGATTTTTCCCAGTTCGATGTAATCGTTCTGGCTGCGCGGGCCGTCGCACAGTTCGCGGAAGTCGAACCAGGCCACGTCATCGCAGGTACGCAGGGCACGGATTTCGCGGTTTTCGATGATCAACACATCGTTTTCCACGGCCGCAGTGCATTCCGGTGTCAGCGCCTTGAAGCTCTTGCGCAGACTTTCGTGCGCGGCTTCGTCGAGCGGATAGTGGAACAGTTCCGCTTGTTCGAGGTGACGCAGACGGTAGTCGACGCCGCTGTCGACGTTGACGATATCGGTGTTCTGCTTGATCAGCGCGATGGCTGGCAGGAAGCGCGCACGCTGCAGGCCATCCTTGTACAGACCATCCGGAACGATGTTCGAGGTCGCGACCAGGGTCACGCCGTTTTTGAACAGCTCTTCCATCAGCGTGCCGAGGATCATCGCGTCGGTGATGTCGGAAACGAAGAACTCATCGAAGCAGATGACCCGCGACTCAGTCGCAAAACGCTTGGCGATGATGGTCAGCGGGTTTTTCTCGCCGCCGAGGGTTTTCATCTCTTCGTGCACACGCTTCATGAAGCGGTGGAAGTGGGTGCGGGTCTTTTCCTTGAACGGCAGCGCTTCGAAGAAGGTGTCGACCAGGTAAGTTTTGCCGCGACCCACGCCGCCCCAGAAATACAGGCCCTTGACCGGGGTCTGATCCTTTTTGCCAAACAGTTTGCTCAGCAGGCCCGGCTTGTTCTGATCGGCGGCGATCAGATCCTCGTACAGGCGCTGCAAATGACGCACAGCAGTTTCCTGCGCGGCATCATGGAAGAAGTCCGGGCGTTTCAGATCAGCTTGGTATCGTTCTAGGGGCGTCATAATTCGTTAGCAAGGCAACAAAAACGGGCCGTCACTGTAGCGACGGCCCGTGGGAATGGCAATCAGCCCTTGGTCGGGCCGGCCCGTTGATTATTCCTGAACCGGTGTCAGAGCGATCCGCAAGGCCTCGACGGCCGCATCCCGCGCAGCAACATCGGCGAACGCCGGGCTGTCGCCGACGCACTCGCCTTCCAGCCACACGCTGAAGCTCAGGTCTTCGCTGCGCACGTCCAAAGGCTGGCCGGATTGCAGTTGCTTGGTCACCTGGCCGGCGGTTTTGCCGTCGGCGAAGTTGCGCGACAGCAGCAGTTGCTCGCCATCGGCCGCCAGCAGACGGAAACGGAAGCTGCCGTCGTCTTCACGGAAACTGACGAAGCGTGCGGCTTTCGCGGCTTTCTTCTTGGTGGTCGCGGCGACCTGCACCTGATTGACGAAGGAGCGCAGGCCAACGGCTTCGCGCAGTTCGTTGAGGAACGGCGTCGCCACGGCACGGGCCTTTTTCGCGCCGATCTGCAGGATGTCTTCCAGATCAGCCGGACGCTCGATCAACTGGTGATACTTGTCGCGAGCCTCGCCGAGTTGGTTGTCGAGCAACTGGAACAGACGGTTCTTCGCCTCGCCCCAACCCAGACCGCCCAACAGTTCGCTGCGGAATTCGTCGGATTGCGCCGGCGTGGCGAAGGCCTGGAACAGAGTGAACAGGTGCGAGTTGTCCGGATCCTTGGCTTCGCCTGGAGCTTTGGAGTCGGTGACGATCCGCGAAATCGCGTCCTTCATTTCTTTGGCGCTGGAGAACAACGGGATGGTGTTGTCGTAGCTCTTCGACATCTTGCGACCGTCGAGGCCCGGCAATGTCGCCACGCTTTCTTCGATCAGCGCTTCGGGCATGGTGAAAAATTCTTTGCCCTGACCGAACAAGTGGTTGAAGCGCTGGCCGATATCCCGGGCCATTTCCACGTGCTGGATCTGGTCGCGACCGACCGGCACCTTGTGCGCGTTGAACATCAGAATGTCCGCCGCCATCAGCACCGGATAGCTGTAGAGGCCCATGGTGATGCCGGCATCCGGGTCTTCGCCGGTCTCGACATTCTTGTCCACCGAAGCCTTGTAGGCGTGGGCGCGGTTGAGCAGGCCCTTGGCGGCGACGCAGGTCAGCAGCCAGGTCAGTTCAGGGATTTCCGGAATGTCGGACTGACGGTAGAAGGTCACGCGATCAACGTCGAGGCCACCGGCCAGCCAGGTCGCGGCGATTTCCAGACGCGAGCGCTGAATGCGCAGCGGGTCATCGCATTTGATCAGGGCGTGGTAGTCGGCCAGGAAGTAGAACGAATCGGCATTGCTGTCGCGGCTGGCGAGAATCGCCGGGCGGATGGCGCCGGCGTAGTTGCCCAGGTGCGGCGTGCCGGTGGTGGTGATGCCGGTGAGGATGCGGGTACGGTTCGTCATGGGTAATCGCTTGTCAGACTGCAATCAATTCGAAAGACGCGGCAGGATCAGATCCTTGAGATCGGTCAGCTTGCCATGAAAAAAGTGTCCGCATTCTGCCACTTTCAGCAGCTCATGGGGGCGCAGGAGTTGTTCCGACCAGTCGTAAACCAGTTGCGGATCGATGACTTCGTCGGTTTCTGGCTGGATCACGGTGATTTCGCCGTGTTGTGGCAGTTGATCCTGTTCGCCAAGACGCATCACCGCCGGGGCAACCATGAACAGGTGCTTGAGCGGCACGCCTTGTGCTTCGAGGCGCCCGCCGAGACTTGCTGCAACAAATCCGCCGAAGGAAAAACCGAACAGGGTCAGCGGCAGATCCGGGTGTTTTTCCCGCAGCCATGCGGCGGCAGCCTGGGCGTCATCGACTTCGCCGGTGCCCATGTCGTGCGTCCCTTCGCTGGCGCCGACGCCGCGATAGTTGAAGCGCAAGGTGATCAGACCCGCGTCGCGCGCGGTGCGCTGCAGGGTCGAGACGACCTTGTTGAGCATGGTGCCGCCCTGCACCGGGTTCGGATGGCAGATCAGCGCAATGCCTCGCGGCTGCTCGTTATCCAGGTACAGGGACTCAAGTTGACCCACCGGGCCGTCAATCACTACAGGGGTTTCACGCATCAGCAAGGAAGGAACTCCGTGACCTCGAATCGGGTCGACTCGTCTAGCAAATTGTCTGTGCCAATCTATTGCGAGTGAATCGCGGTATACAGCGCAGGTTCGAGCCGTTAACGTAAAGCAAAGCCGTTTATAGAGGAAGGACTCGTGGAACACTCGCTCTTAGTTTGGTTGTTACCGACTCTTGCCCTGGTTGTGGGTGTCGCCATTGGATTCCTGATCGCGCGCGTTGCACCAAACGCCGCGCCGAGCCGTACGCAGCGTCAACTGGATGATATCCAGGAGCGTTTCGACAGTTATCAAAACGAGGTGGTCACCCACTTCAACAGCACCGCGATGCTGGTCAAGAAACTGACCCAGAGCTATCAGGAAGTGCAGGATCACCTCGCCGAGGGCGCCAATCGTCTGGCCCTGGACGAGCAAACCCGCCAACGCCTGATCGCTGCCTTGCACGCCGACGCGGCGCAGGCACCACGCGAACGCCTGACGCCACCGCGCGATCAGGAACCACCGCGTGATTACGCACCGAAAGCCCCGAACTCGCCGGGCATGCTCGATGAGCATTATGGTTTGAAGAAGTAATCAGTCTTCGCACCAAAGAAAAAGCCCCCGGACAATGTTGTTGTCCGGGGGCTTTTTTGTATCCGCCGATTTGTGTCGCCAGTGATGGCCTCATCGCGGGCAAGCCCGCTCCCACAGGGTGATGTGTGGAACACAGGTTTTGTGTACACCACCAATACCTGTGGGAGCGGGCTTGCCCGCGATGAGGCTATAACAGGCCAGACAAAAAAATGCCCGATCACAGGACCGGGCATTTCTTCATTCAGGCAATCGCTTACGGATACTGCTGAACGGTGCCCGGCTGTTGCTGCTGGCCACCATACTGCTGGCCAGGAATCGCTTTCAGGTTGACTTCAACCCGACGGTTCTGCGCACGGCCATTGACGTCGCCGTTGCTGGCAATCGGATTATCCGGACCGGCACCACGGGCCGACAGATTGGCACCGCTGACGCCTTGCGAGGTCAGGTAGGTTGCCACGCTCTGCGCACGACGCTGGGACAAATCCATGTTGTGCTGGCGGCTGCCGGTGCTGTCGGTGTAGCCGACGATTTCGATCTGGTTCTGGTTGAACTCTTTCAGCGAGTTGGCCAGATTGTTCAGCGGCTGATAGAAGCTCGAAGCGATGTTCGCCGAATCGGTAGCGAACGTGATGTTGCCCGGCATGATCAGCTTGATCTGATCGCCCTGACGCTGCACTTCAACCCCGGTGTTGGCCATGCTCGCACGCAGCTTGGCTTCCTGCTTGTCAGCGTAGTAACCGTAACCGGCTGCCGAAGCACCCACCACGGCCGCACCGATCAAGGCGCCCTTGCCACGGTTGTTATGGTCGATGGCAGCACCCGCCAGGGCACCAGCCAGCGCACCCAGGCCACCGTACTTGGCGGTTTTGCTCATGCCTTGGGAGCCACCGTCGGCCTGGCCCTGATTGTCATACGGGTTGGGCGAGGCGCAGCCGGACAGCAAGGCCACGGCAGTAGCGACAATAATCAAACGACGCTTGGTGAACATTGAGAGCTCCTACTTTTGCATTCTGTGATGCAGCGGCCGTCTGGCAATGGACCTCTGCGGGCGTTGGATCATGACAATGCACAAAAATTCCGCCGCACACTCGTGACAAAATATTTAGGCCCGCACAAACGGGTTTTCGCGCATCTCATCGCCCAGACGCGTGTCCGGACCATGCCCGGCAACGACGATTGCGTCTTCGTCCAGGGTGTACAGCCGCTGCTTGATCGAACGCACGATGGTCGCCTGATCGCCGCCCCACAAATCCGTGCGCCCTACGCCGCGACGAAACAGCGTGTCGCCGGCAATCAACAGCTTAGCCTCGGAAAACCAAAAGCTCATGGAACCTGGCGTATGACCCGGCGTATGCAGCGCCACGCCGCAACCACAGGCCAGTTCTTCGTCATCGCTGAGCCAGCGATCCGGCGACGGCACCGGGGTATAGGGCACACCGAACATCTGGCACTGCATCTCAAGGTTGTCCCACAAAAACTGGTCATCCTTGTGCAAATGCAGGGTCGCGCCGGTTTTCTCTTTCATCTGGCCAGAGGCGAGAAAATGATCGAGATGCGCGTGGGTGTGGATGATGCTGACCACTTTCAGACCCAGCGCGTCGAGGCGCGCCATAATCAGGTCCGGATTGCCGCCCGGGTCAACGACGATGGCCTTTTTGGTGATCGGGTCACCGATGATGGTGCAGTTGCACTGTAGCGGGCCGACGGGGAAGGTTTCGCGGATAAGTGCTGGGCCTGGAACGGTCATGGGGAATCCTGAGCATTGTTCAACAACGTCGAAAACGGAAGATTCCGGATTTTACCGCCGCTAGACCATTAACCCCAATTCTTTGGCCCGCGCCACTGCTTGCGTCCGCCGCTCAACCCCCAATTTACTGTTGATATGGCTAGCGTGGGTTTTCACGGTATGCAGCGAAATGAACAACTGCTCGCTGATTTCCTGATTCGAACAACCCTGCGCGATCAGACGTAACACTGCCAGCTCCCGACTGCTGAGTTGTTCGGTGGTCGCTGACTCGGCGGCTGGACGGGGTGTGGCAGGTGGAAAATATTCGAGCAACTGCTGCCCCGCCAGCGCTGGTGAAGCCTGTAAATGTCCGCGTAACCAGTCGGCATGTCTTTTCACCAAAGCATCGAACGGTTGCAGCACACCCCCAGCCGCGGCTTCCAGCGCCTGGCCCAACGCCTTGCGCGCTTCCGGCTCGCGCCCACCTGCCAGCAGCAACGCAACCTTTTGGGTCAACGCCATCACACTGAGCAACTGTCGCCCGGTTTGCTGACCGTTCTCATGCAGCACGTTCAGCCGCCCTTCGGCGAGCATCGGTTGCCCCTGGATCATATCGAGCAATGCCTGTTGCAACTCAACGTGCAGCGGCAGCTGTGGATGAAATTCAGGTGGTGCGGCGGCGCGTTCGCCGGTGTAAGTCTGGCCCAGACGCGCCAGCCAGGCCTCGGCCAGATCGGTGCGGCCCTGCGCCAGCCACAGCTCGCATTTGACCAGGGTGATCATCGCCAGATAGTAGATCGGCGGCACGTCCCAGATGTGCATCAGCCGTTCGGCTTCGGCGAGTTCGGCGAAGGCTTTGGCGAATTCGCCGGTGGCGCCGTCCAGGCGAGCAATCACGCAGTGTCCGATCAACACGCTGATATCGCGGCAGGCCCGCGCTTCGCCGATCCCGGCCAGCAGACGCACGCGGGCGGCTTGCGGCTGCAAGCGCATCGCCAGCAGAAAACCTTCATACAACGTCAGCCGTGCGCGCACCGCGTATAACCGTTGTGGGGACAATCCGCGCAGGCGTTCCAGTCCTTGATGGACTTCATCCAGCGCGCGGAGGATTTCGCCGCGTGCCTGCAAGACGCGGGCACGGTCGTAATGCGCCAGCGCTTCGAACAACGGGTTACCAACGCGTTGCGCCAGCTCAAGGGATTCGCGGTTCAGACCACGAGCGCGCCAGAGATCACCGTCGGCAATCGCCAGATTGGACAGCGTCGACAAACACATCAGCCGTTGACCGTAGCGTTTGGCCGGAAGGCTCTCCAGGGCTTCGCTGCAATACCTGAGGGTCAATTCACGATGGCCGCGACCACGAGCGATGATCCCGCTCAGCGCCAGCCATTGCGCCAGCATCGACCTTTGTGCCGTGGCGGACGGCGCCGGAAGGAAACGGCTCAAGTGGCTGGAGAGTTCTTCGGCCGCATCGAGCTGACAGGCCAGCCCCAGCGCCCAGCTGTAGAGGACGATCAGCCGCGGCGTACTGATCAGCAGGCTGTCCGGCAAGTCCATTTTCCAGCGCAGCAGCATGCCGACGTTCTGCTCGGCGAGCAGTTGCTCCTCGGAGAGGTTCTGTACCAGATTCGCTGCCACGTCGAGGTGGCCGGCACGCAAGGCCTGCTCCACCGCTTCGTCGAGCAAACCTTGAGCGTTGAACCAGCGACAGGCGCGCAAATGCAGGGTCGCGGTGGGCACCATGGCTTGAGCAATCGGCCGACTGCGCAACAAATCAGAAAACAGATGGTGATAACGATACCAGTGCCCATGTTCATCCAGCGGCACCAGAAAGACCTGATGCGCAAGCAGGAAACGCAGGATCTCGGCGCTGTCGTGGGCCTCGCGAACGGCGTCGCACAACTCGCTGCAAAAGCGCTCCTGCGGGGCAGTGTCGTAGAGAAACGCCTGGACTTCGGCGGGCAGGCAATCGATGACTTCTTCCAGCAGATAGTCGCGGATCAGCCCTTCCCCGCCGTTCAGCGCTTGCGGTAACGCAGCATCGCTGCCGGCCTCGGACACCGCAAGCAACCAGAAGCGCAGCCCGGCGACCCAGCCTTCGCTGCGCTGGATGAGGTTTTCCAGGGCTTCGCCACGCAGTGATGTGCTGTGGCGATCAAGCAGGGTCAGGGCTTCGTCGTGGGTCAGGCGCAGATCCGCCTCGTGCAACTCCAGCAACTGCCGCGACAGCCGCAGGCGCGCCAGATGCCAGTCCGGACGCTGCCGACTGGTGACCATGACCAGCAAGCCATCGGGCAAATGATTGAGGAAAAATTGCAGGCAACGGTCGAGCACTGGCCCTTGGGCGAGATGGTAATCGTCGAGAACCAGCAACAGCGGCTTGGCCGGATCGAGGTGCAGCGTCAGCTCATCGAGCAAACCGTCGAGCCATTCTTCGAAGGCAAACGGCTGGTGGCGCTGCCGCATTTTCAGCAGGCCCAGTGCGCGGCTGCCCAGTTGCGGAAAGTAGTCTTGCAAGCCTTCGAGCAGACGTTCGAGAAACCGCCCGGGGTCGCTGTCGCGCGGGCTCAACCCCAGCCAGAGGCTCTGCCAGTGCGCCGGCAGACTTTGGCAGAATTCCACCGCCAGCGAGCTCTTGCCAAACCCGGCGGGGGCGCTGACCAGCAACAGGCGCCCACCGAGCCCGGCTTGCAGGCGCTCGCAAAGGCGTGGTCGCAAGACGTAGCCATCGGGCAGCGGCGGGCGAAAAAAACGCCCGTCCAATGCCACGACGGCAACGCTTGCGGGACCCGGGAGTGGGGACAGATCAGTCATGGCCGGCTCTTGTTCGAATTGCTGTTGGCGGCGTTGCAGATGTCCGCAGACTAGCCTTAAACGAACCGGTTATGAAGGTTGCTGCTACAAATGGCTACAAAAAGACTACACGCAAAAAAACGCCCCGAACCAGTCGGGGCGTTTTCACGAGGATGCGGCCTCGCGTTTACAGCGGTTTAGCGAACACCATCCTGACGCAGTGCCGCCGGGGTGAAGTCGCTGGTGGTGGCGGTGAAGCCGAAGTCATACGCCTGCTTCTCTTCGTTCTTCATGCCCAGTGCCAGGTAGCGGCCGGACTGCAGGTCGTAGAGGGTTTCCAGGGCATACCACGGCACTTGCTTGTCGTAGTAGTTCTCGGCATGCGCCTCGGCCACACGCCACAGTTGACCACGACCGTCGTAGTGGTCGATCACCGCAGCTTGCCAGGTGTCTTCGTCGATGTAGAAGTCACGTTTGGCGTAGATGTGGCGCTGACCTTCTTTCAGGGTTGCAACCACGTGCCAGACGCGGCGCAGCTCGTAACGCGCCAGATCCTGATTGATGTGGCCGGCCTTGATGATGTCGGTGTACTTGAGCTTCGGATCGTCGAGCTTGTAGCTGTCGGAGGCGATGTACATCTCTTTCTTGCCTTCGAGCTTCCAGTCGTAGCGATCCGGCGCACCGTTGTACATATCGAGGTTGTCGGAGGTACGCAGACCGTCCGCCGCAGTACCCGGACCGTCATAGGACACTTGTGGCGCCCGGCGCACACGACGCTGACCGGCGTTGTAGACCCACGCCGAACGTGGCTCCTTCACTTGGTCGAGGGTTTCGTGCACCAGCAACACACCACCGGCCAGACGTGCCGGCGCCGTCACTTTCTGCTTGAAGTAGAACAGGATGTTGCCCGGGTTTTTCGGGTCGTAGTCCTTCATCTTGTCGCGGAACACGAACTGGTCCTGGAAGTACACCAGACTGAACGAGCCGTTCGGCTGTGGCGTCGCCTGGGTCACCAGACGGGTCACGCTGCCGCCGCGATAGCGGGTGATGTGGTTCCAGATGACTTCCACACCGCTTTTCGGAATCGGGAACGGTACAGCGGTTTCAAAGTTTTCCAGACCGTTGCCACCGGACACCAGATTGGTGGTGGTGGCGTTTTTCTTGATCGAGGCGAACACTTCATCCGGCACGGTGGCGCCGCGATGCGACGGATACACTGGCATCTTGAAGGTGTCCGGGTAACGCTTGAACATCGCGTACTGGCCCGGCGCAAGCTTGTCCTTGTATTTGTCGGCGTCCTTCGCAGTGATGGTGAACAGCGGTTGCTCACTGGCGTACGGGTTGGACAGGAAACCTTTGCTGTCGACGCTGCCCGCATTCTTCGGCAGCGGCTTCCAGGCCGGGATCGAACCGTCGGCATTGCCGGCCATTTCGGCGCCCATCGGGGTCAGGCTCTTGCCCAGTTTGTCGGCTTCGGCAGCAGGCACTGCGGCCATGACACCGGTCGCCAGCAGCGACAGGCCCAGAACACCGGCGTGGAACAGACTCTTTGTTATTTTCATAAATTCGTTCGTCCTGAAATGCAGTGCTTAGAAGTTCACGCCGAAGCTGAGCGCAACGAAGTCGCGATCATCCACGGTGGTGTACTTGCCGTCGAAGAAGTTGGTGTAGGCCAGGCTCGCGGTGTAGGTGTTCTGGTACTCGGCATCAACGCCGAGGCTGACAGCCTTGCGCCCTTCCTCGAAGTTGCCGCCAGGGCCTGGCGAGTAACCGCTGACGTCGTGGGACCAGGCCACGTTCGGCTTGAGGTTCACACCCGCAAACACGTCGTTGTATTCCCAGATCGCCCGACCGCGGTAGCCCCAGGACATCGACGTGGTGAAACCGTCGTTGTCGCAATTGCGGCTGCGGTTGTTCTGCGGCGAGCCAGGCCCGGCGCCATTGATGGTGCTGGCGTTGAGAATATTGGCGCAGGTATTGACGCCGCCAGTGGCCGGCAACTCACCCGGGCCATATACCGGATCGCGGCCATAACGTTTGTCGGAACGGCTTTCCAGGCCGCCGACGTAGGTCGCGCCGACTTCACCAACAAGGGTCAGACGGCTGGCGCCCATGACCTGATCGAAGAAGTGCGTGAACGTTGTCTGCAGCTGGGTGATTTCCTTGCGCTCGTAACCGTGCAGATCCTGACCCGGCACGCCATTGAGTATCGAAGCGTTGGTCAGTGCGCCGCCGATCGGACGCACACCGGCGAACAGGATATCGGTGGAGTTCAGTTGCACCGGTGCGTTCGGACGGTAGCTGATCTCGCCGCTCCACGCCGTACCGGTAGGCAGGGTGGTGGAGAAGCTCAGGCCGTAGAGACGAATGTCTTCAGGATATTCAATGAAGTAATTCGAGTTGCCCGCGACCAGCAGTGGTGCGAGTGCCGCAAAAGGCCCCGGCAGCGCGCGCGCCGTGTTGTAGACCGATTGTGGCGCACCGGTGGCGCTGAAGATCGGCGCACGGCTGTGGTAGTTCATGAAGTAGGCGCCGAACTCGGTGTCCAGCGGTTCATACATGTACTTGAAGGAGGCGCCCCACTGCCCGCTGTCACGGGCATCGCGATCCGGGCCACGACGTACCAGCACGCCTTCCTCGTTGACGTTGACGCCGTTGGCGCCCAACGGCCCCAAGGCAATGGCCGGGATTTGCGAACGCTTGTTCAGCACGCGCAGGTTGTCGTTGCAACCGTCGGCAACGATGTCCGGCTGCGAGAAGAACGTGCCGCAGTTATCGACAACGGTCTGGTCCCATTCCAGCTGATAGAACGCTTCGGCCGAAAGGTTTTCGGTCAGGCTCTGGGACACGTAGAACATGTTGACCGGAATCAGGCCTTCCTTGATCTCGGCACCTGGACGGCGGAACGCCGACACATCGATCGGGTTGATCGAGTTGATGCCGCCACCGATGAAGGTACTTTCACCCCAGCTCACCACCTGCTTGCCCAGACGCACGGAGCCCGGCTGATCGGCGATCGAGTAGTTGTGGTAGACGAAGGCGTCGAGGATCTGCCCGCCGGACGACTTGGCGCCCTCTTTGCGGCCCGAATCGCTGATGTCCTTGAACTCGCGGCTTTCGTCCTTGAGTTCGAAGTCGTACCAGTATTTGCCACGGACGAACACGCCGGTGTCGCCGTATTTCAATTCAAGGTCATGGATGCCCTTGAAGATCTTCGAAAAGGTTTCGCCGCTCTTGAAGTTGGCGTGGCCGTCGTCGGAAGTCTGCGACAGACCGTGACCACCATTGTTGACGCCGATGAGGTTCTTGTTCGGGCTCTGGGTAGACCAACTGGCGCCGATCGACAGGGATGAATCGAACTGACCTTCGATTTCACCGACGTTGAAACTGACGCCGAATGCGGGCCCGGCGAGCGAAGAAGCAAGACTGACCGCCAGAGGCAGTTTCGCCCGGCGCCAGAACTGGTTTACTGAGGTCATCGACGCTACTCCATGTGCATTATTGTTATGGCAGTGAGTACTTTTAAAAACGTTGTGGATGACCGGGTGCCAGCGGCGACCCGAAATCACTCCAAAGATGCATCGCCCCGATGTGTGCGTGTGCCCCGTTCTTAAAAATCCTTGAGCGGACTATAGCCAGCAGGTGGTACTGCTTGATCCCTCTAAAGTGTGATTTGCAGTCGCCAACCACTCTGGAACAGTCCTTTCGCCAGTCCGACGCATGTCGGCACGGCAAGGATGGCTGAATTTTTCGATTTCACAAGGCAAGCGCTTGCTTGGTGGGTCTGGGGGGGCGGGTTTGGGGCGCCAGCAGACACTCAAAGTGTCGAAAGGAAGGTGCTGTTGTTGGTCTGCCATTCCGTGATGTCGAGGCGGATGCGCTTCTTGTCGAGCTTGCCGACGCTGGTCTTGGGAATTTCGGTAACAAGGGCGATCTGACTTGGAATCGCCCACTTGCTCAAGTGCCCTAACTCCACGAACGGCTTGAGGTGTTCCTTGAGCTCGCGCGCCCCGATTTCATGACCTTCACGAATCACCAGCAGGGCAAACGGACGCTCGCCCCACTGTGGATCGGCGATGCCCACCACTGCTACTTCGCGTACCGCGACATGACGACTGATCAGGTCTTCGAGGTCCAGCGAAGAGATCCACTCGCCGCCGGTCTTGATCACGTCCTTGATGCGGTCGCGGATGTCGATCACGCCCATGCTGTCGAGCGTCGCCACATCACCGGTATGCAGCCAGCCACCGGCCCAGAGTTCGGCGCCCTTCTGCGGTTCGTTGAAATAGCCTTCGGTCAGCCATGGTGCGCGCAGCACCAGTTCGCCCTGGGTTTCGCCATCGGCCGGGAGGAAGTTGCCCTCGGCGTCGACGATTGCTGCCTCCACCAACGGCCCCGGCACACCGGCCTTGATCCGGTAGGTGGTGCGCTCGTCTTCAGTGCCGGCCATCAGCTCATCATTGAGATGCGCACAGGAAACCAGCGGACCGGTCTCGGACATGCCGTACGCAGCGGTGAGCTGAATGCCACGAGCCTTGGCGGTTTCATACAAGGTGCGATTGAGTGCGCTGCCGCCAATGACGATTTTCCAGCCGCCGAAATCGGTGCCCTGCGCGCCTTTGGCATTCAGCAACATTTGCAGGATGGTCGGCACGCAGTGGGAGAACGTGACCTTCTCCTTGCGCCACAGCTCGACCAGAAACTCCGGATCGTAACGCCCCGGATAAACCTGTTTGAGTCCAAGCATGGTCGCCACGTAAGGCAGGCCCCAGGCGTGAACGTGAAACATCGGGGTGATCGGCATGTACACGTCGTTGGTGCCGAGCAGACGCACGCTGTCGATCGAGCCCATGATGGTCGACACGCCCATGGTGTGCAGCACCAGTTGTCGATGGGTGAAATACACGCCTTTCGGGTTGCCGGTGGTGCCTGTGGTGTAGAACGTGGTGGCGACCGAATTTTCGTCGAAATCCTGGAAGTCGTATTGCGGGCTGGCGGCTGCCAGCAGTTGCTCATACTCGCCAACCAGGTTCGGCAGCTCGGCGTTTTTTTCCGGCAGATCGGTCAGCAGCAGGGTTTTCTTCACTGTGGTCAGGTGCGGCGCGATCGCTTGATACAGGCCGACGAACTCGCTGTTGACCAGCACGAAGCGGTCCTCGGCATGGTTCATGGTGTAGAGGATCTGCTCCGGCGAAAGGCGCACGTTGATGGTGTGGATCACCGCGCCGATCATCGGAATGGCAAACATGCATTCCAGGTAACGATGGCTGTCCCAGTCCATCACCGCCACGGTATCACCGGCCTTCACACCGGCCGCCGTGAGCACGTTGGCCAGCCTCGCGACGCGCTCGATCAGGGTCGGATAGCTGTAGCGCAACTGGTCACGGTAGATGATCTCGCGGGTTTTCTCGTAGCGGGCGCCGGACATCAGCAGCCGTTTAATCAGCAATGGATACTGGTAGGCCCCATCGGCCGGGGGAATGACGCGAGTCTGCAACATAAGAATCCCTTTTCTGACTGCACGGTGTTGGCGTAGAGATTTGTACTCTAGAACCCTTATACGCCAGCCAAATCAGCCGAAGGAATGATTTGCACAGCCGTACAAATGCTAGCTTTGCGCCAGCATTTGCCGGAATTCGCCACCGCTCAGGCGGTTTGTCCTGCCGCCTCTTCGGAAGGTGTGCGTGGGAAAACCACTGCGGCCAGAAAGGTCAAAGCACCGAAACCCGCCAGAATCAGATAAAGCCCCACAAAACCCTGGCGCGGTTCGACATAGGAAATCAGCGGAATCGCCGTCGCACTGGCACCGAACGATAAACAGTAACGCAGGGCAAAGACCCGGGATTGCCACTGCGGTGCGACGAAGTTGGCGACCATGGCATCGTTCACCGTGACCTGACCGAACACTACAAACATGAACGCTGCACCGAGAGCGATCACCACCCAGCCGTCGGCATAGGCCAGCGCAAACAGCAGCGGTGCCTGGCACATCGTCAACACAATGAACGGCCATTTCAGACTGATCCGGTGCAACACCCGACCAATGCTCAACTGCGCGACCGCACCAAACGCGTAGGCCAGACTGACCACCACGCCAAGGGTTTGCGGCGAGGCGAACAACTCATGCAAGCGCTCCTGAAACAATTTCGGATAGGTCATGGTGGTGGCGTTGAACACCACGCCACCGGTGGCCGTGGCCAGCGCCAGCACGCCGAACACCATAACCATCGAAATGCGCTGGCCGCCGGCGCCTTTGAGGGCGGTGTGCGGGCGTTGCGGAATCGGCTCCTCACGTACCTGCAAGGCAAAGCCGATACCCAACACAATCGCCACCGCCCCCGGTAACAGAAACGCCGAGCGCCAGCCGAATTGCGCCACCAGCAAACCGGTGATCAGCGCCGAAAACGCCACGCCGAGGTTGCCCCACATACCGTTGATGCCGATTTCCCGGCCTCGGTTCTGCGCGTACGCGACCAACATTGCCGTGCCCACCGGGTGATAGATCGCGGCAAAAATGCCGATCAGGGTCAGGCCGATCACCAGCATGGCCGGGCTGTTACTCAGGCCGGTGAAGATCGCGGAAGTGCCGATGCCGAAGAAAAATACCAGCATCATCTGCCGCCGACTCCAGTGATCGCCCAGCCAACCGGCGGGTAGCGAACAGGCGCCGAAAGCGATGAAGCCGCCGAGCGACAGGCCGATCAGCGCGGCGTAATCAAGGCCGAAGGCCTGGGTCATGCCGAGCACGGCAGCGGGAAATATCAGCATGAACATGTGATCGATCACATGGGCAGCGTTGATGTAGCGGATGACTTGGCTGGATTGATTCATTGCGGCACGCTTTTCGTTGTTGTGATGCGCCTATGCTAAGTTGGCGAAAAAGCGCATTCCTGCCAAACAAGTCATCAAAACCGCCATGTTGATCAGCCACTTCGAACACGGCCCGGTGAGCGCCTATCCCCGGGATTATCTGGACGGCGCGCACCAGCCGCTGCACCTGCATCGCGAGGCACAGTTGCTGTATGCCGTCTGCGGCGTCATGCGCGTGGTCACGGAATCGGGCGCGTGGGTGATTCCGCCCAGCCGCGCGGTGTGGATTCCACCGGAAGTGGCGCACGAGATTTTCATGTCCGGCGATGTGCAGATGCGCTCGCTGTTCATCGCCCCTGAGCTGTCGCCGGCCAGCTTGCATCAGTGTTGCGTATTGGCGATCACGCCGTTGTTGCGCGAGCTGATCCTGCGTGCCGTGCAAGGTCCGCCGCATGCCGACAATCCGCTGATTCAGCAACTGATGCTGGAAGAACTCGCCAGCCTGGAAAACCTGCCGCTGCACATCCCGATGCCCAGCGACCGGCGTCTGCAAAACATTTGTCTGGCGCTGCTGCAAACCCCGGATCATCCCAACACGCTGGAAGACTGGGCGCAGCAGGTCGGCGCCAGTTCGCGCACACTGACGCGGCTGTTTCAGCAACAACTGCAGATGAATTTCAATGCCTGGCGCCAGCAACTGCGCCTGATGGAAGCCATGCCGCGCCTGCTCGCCGGAGACAGCATACAAAGCGTGGCGCGGGACTTGGGTTACGGCAGCGCGCGGGCGTTCAGCGCGATGTTTCGACGCCTGCTCGGGGAGAATCCCCGCGAGTATCTCAATACCCTCAGCAAGCTCAGCGAACTCCTTTAGGAATCACCCCAATACCTTGTGGGAGCGAGCCGGCTCGCTCCCACAGGTTGTTTGCGGTGTTTTCTCAATGCATCTCGGTAAACGCGATTTTCACGCCGAGCGCGATCAGCACCGCGCCCATAGTGCGATCAAACCAGTGGCCCATGCGGGCAAAACCGGCGCGGACCCGTTGCTGGCTGAACAGCATCGCCACCAGGCAGAACCAGAACGCGGTCGCGACCGCCAGATAAACCCCGTAACCCGCCTGAATCGCCAGCGGCGTGTGTGGGTTGATGACCACAGTGAACAGCGACAGGAAGAACAGCGTGGCTTTCGGGTTCAGACCGTTGGTGACGAAACCCGAGGTGAAAGCGCCACGGGCAGTGCGCACACCCGCTTCCTTGTGCAGGTCATCGGTGACGGTTTTTGCCGGCTGAGCGCGCAAGGCCTTGAAACCGATGTACAGCAGGTAAGCCGCGGCGGCCCATTTCAAGGCGTTGAACAGCACGATCGACTGCGACACGATCAGGCCGATGCCCAGCAGCGAATACCCCACGTGTAGGAAAATCGCCGTGCCGACACCCAACGCCGTCCAGGTGCCGGCGCGCCGACCGTGGGTCACGCTCTCGCGCACCACCACGGCAAAGTCCGGGCCGGGGCTGGCGACGGCCAGCAGATGGATCAGTGCAACGGTCAAGAACTCGGTCCAGTACATGGGGGCTCCTACAATTTAGGGATAAACATTGAATCTGCGTCCACCCCCCATTTGTGGCGAGGGAGCTTGTCGAATCGTCGCAACGTCCCGCTCGGCTGCGCAGCAGTCGTAAAACCGGATGTTGCGGTACTTCTGAAAAAACTTGAGCGTCCTGATTGGGACGGCTTCGCCCTCCAGCGGGAGCAAGCTCCCTCGCCACAGAGTCTGCACTCACCTGCAACATATCGGTGGAGTTCGACCAGCACGTAACGATTTGTTTCATCTGGTAGGCTCGGCAGATTACGCCTTCCGTTCAAAGCACAAAAGGTACAGTTGATGACGAACCCGCGCCGCGCCGTATTCCTCGATCACCCTTCGCTGGACCTGGGCGATCTCGACCTCAGCCCGTTGCGCGCCTGCTTCAGCGACCTGCAACTGTTTGCCCAGACCTTGCCGGAACAAGTCACCGAACGCCTGCAAGGTGCAACAGTAGCGATCTCCAACAAGATCCTGATCGACGCCGCCGCCATGGCCGCCAACCCGGATCTAAAGCTGATCCTGATTACCGCCACCGGCACCAACAACGTCGACCTCGCCGCCGCCCGCGCTCAGGGCATCACCGTGTGCAACTGCCAGGGTTACGGCACGCCATCGGTGGCGCAACACACGATCATGTTGCTGCTCAACCTCGCCACCCGCCTGGCCGATTATCAGAAAGCCGTCAGCGAAGGTCGCTGGCAGCAGGCCAAACAGTTCTGCCTGCTCGACTACCCGATTGTCGAACTAGAAGGCAAAACCCTTGGCCTGCTCGGCCATGGCGAACTCGGCGGCGCCGTCGCGCGTCTGGCTGAGGCTTTCGGCATGCGCGTATTGCTCGGGCAGATTCCGGGGCGTCCGGCCCGGCCGGATCGCCTGCCACTGGATGAATTGCTGCCGCAGATCGACGCCCTGACCCTGCACTGCCCGCTCAACGAACACACTCGTCACTTCATCGGCGCCCACCAATTGGCGTTGATGAAACCCGGGGCGTTCGTGGTCAACACCGCCCGCGGTGGACTGATCGACGAACAGGCGCTGGCCGATGCCTTGCGCGCCGGCCATCTCGGCGGCGCTGCCACTGATGTGCTCAGCGTCGAACCACCCACCCAGGGTAATCCGCTGCTGGCCGCCGACATTCCGCGCCTGATTGTCACCCCGCATAACGCCTGGGGCAGCCGCGAAGCCCGGCAGCGCATCGTCGGTCAATTGACTGAAAACGCAGAGGCGTTCTTCAGCGGTAAGGCGCTGCGGGTCGTCAGTTGATAAACTGCGGCACTTTTTTTTGAGGAGCAGTTATGGATCCGCGCAGTGAAGTACTGCTTCGTCAGGCCGAGTTATTCCAGGGTTCGCTGTTGCTGGCCGGTTTGCCTGCCGACGATTTGCTCGGGCGCCTGCCCAATGCGTTTGGCTGGTGCTGGCATGCCGGCGATCAAGCCGCCCTCGAGGCGCGTTTCGAAGGTCGCAGTCATTTTGGCGTGAACATTCCAGAGCGCGAGTTCGACAGCGCCGTGGTGTTTTTGCCCAAGTCCAAGGACCTGACCGATTACATCCTCAACGCGGTGGCAGCGCGTCTGGCTGGGCGCGAAGTGTTTCTGGTCGGCGAAAAACGCAGCGGTATCGAAGGCGCGTCCAAGCAGCTCAACCCGTTCGGTAAGCCACGCAAGCTCGATAGCGCGCGTCACTGCCAACTGTGGCAAGTCACGGTCGCCAATGCGCCTGAAGCGAAATCGCTGGACAGTCTGGCGCAGACTTATGAGCTGCCACTGGCCGAAGGCCCGCTGAAAGTCATCAGCCTGCCGGGCGTGTTCAGCCATGGCCGGCTGGATCGCGGCAGCGCGCTGCTGCTGGAGCATCTGGACAAACTGCCGAGCGGTCATCTGCTCGACTTCGGTTGTGGCGCGGGCGTGTTGGGCGCTGCGGTCAAACGTCGCTACCCGCACAATCAAGTCACGTTGCTTGATGTTGATGCGTTTGCCGCCGCCAGCAGCCGTCTGACATTGGCCGCCAACGGTCTGGAAGCCGAGGTGCTGACCGGTGACGGAATCGACGCCGCGCCGATGGGCTTGAGCGCCATCCTGAGCAACCCGCCGTTCCATGTCGGCGTGCACACCGATTATTTCGCCACCGAGAACTTGCTGCGAAAAGCGGCCAAACATCTGAAAAACGGCGGCGAACTGCGCTTGGTGGCGAACAGCTTCCTGAAGTATCAACCGTTGATCGAAGAGCATCTTGGGATCTGTGCGATCAAGGCCGAGGGCAATGGTTTCCGGATTTACCGCGCCAAACGCGGCTGAAATTTCTTTTCAAAAAGAGGCTTGCTCAATCGGATTTGCCTAGGCAGAATCCGCTCCGTCCTAGGGGAGTAGTCTCCCACGAGCGCCAAGCTCGTCCGGCATACGTCAACATACTTGATCCTCAGATCATGGCGTATGCGACCCAAGCGTCCGCACCAGACGGATCGCAGGGTTTGACAAGACCTATGACACGCACACCTTACCCGGGGCGGGAAGGCTGTACGTGTCATAGCCGTGTCGACCCGCCCCTTAGGAAAATCCTGATGCTGGACTCATTACTCGTTCCCACCGCAATCGTTGCCTTGGCCGAAATCGGCGACAAGACGCAACTGCTCGCGCTGATTCTCGCCGCTCGCTTCCGCAAACCCTGGCCAATCATTGCCGGTATTGTTGCCGCGACCCTGGCCAACCACGCAGCAGCCGGTGCGGTCGGCGCCTGGTTCGGCAGCTTTTTCTCAGACTCTGTTCTGCACTGGATTCTCGCCGCAAGCTTCGCCGCCACTGCGTTGTGGACGCTGGTGCCAGACAAAATGGACGACGATGAAACCAGCACCGCACGCAAGTTCGGGCCTTTCCTGACCACGCTGATTGCGTTCTTCCTGGCCGAAATGGGTGACAAGACACAGGTCGCGACAGTGATGCTCGCCGCGCAATACCCGGAACTCTGGCTGGTGATTATCGGCACCACGGCGGGCATGTTGATTGCCAACGTGCCGGTGGTATTGGCGGGTAATTTTGCGGCGGATAAATTGCCGTTGACCTTGATCCGTCGCCTGGCGGCTTCGGCATTCCTGATTCTGGCGATCGTCGCGGTGTACAAGGCGATGCAGAGCAGTGGCTGGGTTTAACCCTGAGAGAAGGATCGTTCCCACGCTCTGCGTGGGAATGCAGCCGGGGACGCTCTGCATCCCTTTTGGAACGCGGAGCGTCCCTTGAGACATTCCCACGCAGAGCGTGGGAACGATCACCGACTCAGGATTTCGGGGCCTGTTCG
The DNA here is from genome assembly GCF_058786735.1 of Pseudomonas sp. FW305-7. Lineage (NCBI taxonomy): Bacteria > Pseudomonadati > Pseudomonadota > Gammaproteobacteria > Pseudomonadales > Pseudomonadaceae > Pseudomonas > Pseudomonas sp. FW305-7. The sequence continues at coordinate 6,762 of NZ_JBYSZA010000032.1, read as the reverse complement.
TACAGCGGCATAACCTTAGGGATCGCCGCTTGCAACGAGGCAATCCGGCTGGTCGATGCCGGGTGAGTGCTCATGAACTCCGGCGGCGAACCTTCCGACGCCTTGCTCATCTTGTTCCACAGCGTGATCGCCGCGTTCGGGTTGTACCCCGCGCGTGCGGCCAGCTCCAGACCAATCAGGTCGGCTTCGTTTTCGTTGGCACGGCTGTTGGGCAAGGTCATGCCGTAGTTGGCCACGGTGTCGGCCAGCGCCAGACTGTCCTGACCCAGACCGAGCAACGCGCCCGCGCCCTGCTTGGCCATTTCAACGCCATAGGCTTTCGACATCGCTTCACGACCGTGCTCGCGCAAGGCGTGGGCGATTTCATGGCCCATCACCGCAGCGATTTCATCGTCGGTGAGTTTCAGGCTGTCGATCAACCCGGTATAGAAAATGATCTTGCCGCCAGGACCACAGTTGGCGTTGAGTTCATCGCTCTTGATCAGATTGACTTCCCACTGCCACTGCGCCGCATCCGGACGGAAGTTCGGCGCCTGGGCGATCAAACGGTTGGCAATCGCCTGAACCCGCTTGGCCTCTGGGCTGGTCTTGTCCAGCACGCCTTTGCTCGATGCTTCGCCGACGGTCTTCTGATACGACTGGGCATACATCTGGTCGACCTCTTGCGAGGACAGCATGCTGAACATGTACTGCTTGCGCTCCACACCCACGGCGCCGCCGCTGGTGGTGTTGACCGACTGACAACCGGCCAGCAACAGCGCTGCGCTCAGTGCACTTACAACCAATGTCTTGTTCATTCAAAAGCTCCCTGAAAACCTGCGCGTATCCTAGGCGGGTAATTGTATCGACGCCAGATACAACGGACGTATTGCAGCGACTTTCAGAAATTTCCCGCACCCCTGTCGTAAAAAATTCACAGCGCCCGACAAGCCTCTGCCACGGCGTCGCCCACTGATCCATTTGCGACATCCCTGGGCAAATCCCTTCGCCGCGACTCATGGCGCAATGCCTGCTGCCGATACAACAGCGCAGACGTCCTCTTGCGTGCGGAGCTCCCATGAAGTTCAAGTCGATCCAGTTTTCCGTCGCCGCCCTGGCCGGCGCCATCGTTCTCAGCGTGGTCGCCGCGCTGGTGCTGTATGCGCTGTTTTCCGGCGCCCGCACTCAGGACATGGTGCAACAGCGCACCCAGGCCCAGTTCGAGCAAGTCATCGAACAGCGCCTGACCTCGCTGGCACAAACCCAGGTCAGCCAGATCCAGCGCGAACTCGAAGCGCCGCTGCTGATTGCCGGCGGACTCGTACGGGTCAACGCCCTGCTCGGCACGCCGGGCGCCGATGGCCAGCCGCGCTTGAACGTCAGCCGTGAGCAACTGATCAGCCTGATCAAAGAGAACGTCGAGAAGAACCCGAAGATTCTCGGCACCTACATCGGCTGGGAAAAAAACGCCCTCGATCACAACGACGCGGCCTACATCGGCACCAGCGTGGTGGGTATCGATGCGGCCAACGGGCGCTTCCTGCCGTGGTGGTTCCGTAATGACGACGGCACGCTCGGCCTCGATAAACTGGTGGACGTCGACGATCAGAAAGTCCTCTCCACCGGCGTGCGCGCCAGCGAGTACTACCTGTGCTCGAAAGAGAGCAAGAAATCCTGCGTGATCGATCCGGCGCCGTACAAGGTCGGCGACAAAATCGTCATGCTCGCTTCATTCATTGAGCCGATCATGCTCAATGGCGCGTTCCAAGGCATCGTCGGCGCCGACCTGTCGGTGAACTTCATCCAGGAAATGCTTCTGGGCGCCAACCAGAAACTTTATAGCGGCGCCGGGCAGATGGCGCTGGTCGGCGGCAACGGGCGGATCGTTGCCTACACCAAGGACACGAGCAAATTCGGCGAGAAGGTCAGCGACATTCTCGACGCCGAGCAGATTGCCAACATGGCCAATCTCAAGCGCGGCGAAGTCACTTATTCAGTCAACAAGGACAAGGGCCGCATCGAGTTGTACCTGCCGTTCGGCATCAGCCAGACCGACGCACGCTGGACACTGATGCTGCAATTGCCGTTGAACGCGGTGATGGCTGACTTGCAGAAACTTCAGGCCGACCTCGACGCCCAACGCAAATCCGACACCTTCGGCATGGCCATGGTCGGTCTGATCATCGCCGGCGTCGGCCTGTTGGTGATCTGGCTGGTCGGCCACGGCATCGCCCGACCACTGAAGCAAATGGTCGCCATGCTCGATGACATCGCTCAGGGCGAGGGCGATCTGACCCGGCGCTTGAGCAGTGACCGCAGCGATGAACTGGGCTCGATCGCCAAGGGCTTCAACACTTTCCTGAGCAAGTTGCAGGCGATGATCACCCAAGTGGTGACGTCGGTGCAGAGCGTCAGCGATTCGTCGGAACACACGGCCGACATTGCGATTCGCACCAACATCGGCATCCAGAAACAGATGGCCGAGATTGATCAGGTTGCGACGGCGGTGCAGGAAATGACCGCCACCGCGCAGGACGTGGCGCGCAACGCCACCCAGGCCGCGCAAGCCGCCAGCCACGCCGACCAGGCCGCCGGTCAAGGCATGCAGATTGTTCGCGACACGTCGAACTCGATTGGCGTGCTGGCCGTGGAAATCGGCAAGGCTGTGGAAGTGGTGCAGACGCTGGCCAAGGACAGCGAAAACATCAATGCGATTCTGACCGCGATTCGCGGGATCGCCGAGCAGACCAATCTGCTGGCGCTGAACGCGGCGATTGAGGCTGCGCGAGCCGGTGAACAGGGTCGCGGGTTTGCGGTGGTGGCGGATGAAGTGCGCAATCTGGCGCAGAAAACCCAGAAAGCCACCGAAGAAATCCAGTCCATGATCCAGCAACTGCAACAGGGCACGCGCGATGTGGTGCGGGTCATGGAAGACAGCCAGAACCGCACCGACGAAAGCGTGCAGCACGCGGCGAAAGCGGCTGAGGCGCTGGAGACGATTACCCGGGCGGTGTCGGTGATCAACGACATGAACACGCAGATTGCCAGTGCGGCCGAGGAGCAGAGCGCGGTGGCCGATGACATCAATCGCAACGTGATCAATATCGGTCAGGTAGCCAATGAAGTGGCGGGCGGCGCGGATGAGTCGAGTTCGGCGAGTGCTGATTTGACCAAACTGGCGGAGCAGCAGCGGCGGTTGATCAATCAGTTCAAGGTCTGAAAAGCCAAAAGCCCCTCACCCCAGCCCTCTCCCGGAGGGAGAGGGGGCCGACCGAGGTGTCTTGCACGACACATCGACCTGAGAAACTGAGTCGATTATGGATTCAGTACAGACCTTTCAAGTCGGTGTATTTCGTCAATATCCCCCAATCAGTCCCCTCTCCCTCCGGGAGAGGGTTAGGGTGAGGGGCTTTTGATCTACAGGCTTTAACCCGGCGTCAGACACTCCGGCCCATTGAGCTTCGGATCATTGACCATATTCGCCAACACCCGCTCACGCAGCGCGGCAGGTTCACTGGCGAGCAGACCCTGCAAGACATGCAACGGCGTCTCGGGATCGAGCCACGCCGCCTGCCCGGCCTCATCGAGAATCAACGGCCGGCGCTGACTGGCCGCCGCTTGCGTGATCACCGCCGTGCTCAGCCACACCTGTTCCTGCACCGGATACGCTTCCCAGATCGCCGCAAAAAACAGCGAGGAGCCCTCCCCCGGCGTCAGCCAGTACGGGCGTTTGCGCTGGGTGCCACGCCATTCGTAAAAACCGTTGGCCGGCAGCAGGCAACGACGCAGACGCAAGGCTTCACGAAACATCGGTTGCTCGGCCACGGTTTCCGCCCGGGCATGCGCTGGCGTGCGCGACAGATCGGTCAGCCACGGTGGCGTCAGCCCCCAGCGCGCACGGGCCAATGTGCGCTGGCCGTCTTCAGCGGCACGCAGCATCAACACCGAGTCACAGGGGGAAATGTTCCACTGCGCCAGTTGATCGGCAGGAAAACCTGGCAGGGCCGCGAAATCACGGTTCCAGCGAAACAGGGCATAACGTCCACACATGGGGCAACACGACTCAGAAGTAAAACGAACGTCAGCCTAACAGACCAGCGTACCGGGGAAGCTCTCCGGTTCATCGCCGGGCAGCGGCAGCGCGGCATTGTACGCGGTGATCAGCTCGCGGGCGTACTCGGCCTGATCGTTGTCGACCGACAGTCCCAACAGGCCAAAAATTGGCAGTTCACCCGTACCGCCGAGCAGATCGCGCCCCACCAGGTGCGCCTCGATGCCTTCGCTGGCGAGCATGCCCTTGAGCATTTCGCCTTCCATGAGGTTTTCCGGCTCGTAGATTCGCTGCATGGGCGCCCCTCACTCGTTTTCGCTGAAGACTTCCAGAAACCAATCCTCTTCATGTACCTGCAATACGAACGTGATCGGCCGACAACACACCTGACAGTCCTCGATGTAGGTCTGATCGCCAGCGGACAGGTCCACCGTCGTCTCGACCTCTTCACCACAATACGGACATTCATACAGTGCGGTTTCCAGCATCGCGGTCTCCCAAGTGACTTGTGCGTATAATCGCCGGTCTATTTGCAGGGCTATTTTTGTCTGGCTACTTTTTCAGACCGTGCCCCGTGGTGTTTGATCAACACCTTTACTTACCCTAGCCGTTTCCAACAAGAGAGCATGATGGGCGAATTCGATGCCATCCGACCTTACGACGACAGCGAAGTACCTGTGGTACTGGCAAGGCTGCTCGGCGACAAGGCGTTTCTAGATATCCTCACCCACTTCCGCTTCCCGCGTTTTGCCGGTGCCTTCGGCTGGATGCTCAAACCACTTATAGCCCATCGGCTGCGTCGTGAGTTTGCCGACGTCACCTCGGTGGCGAGTTTGCAGGACAAGGTCGAGTCTTACGTCGACCACACCATCGAGCGCGCCACCGACGGCGTGACCTACACCGGTGTCGAGCAATTCAAGTCCGGCAGCGCTTATCTGTTCATCGCCAACCACCGCGACATCGTGATGGACCCAGCCTTCGTCAACTACGCCGTGTACCACGCCGGCCTGCCGACGCCGCGCATCGCGATTGGCGACAACCTGCTGCAAAAGCCGTTTGTCAGCGACCTGATGCGCTTGAACAAAAGTTTTATCGTGCACCGCTCGATCACCGGGCGCCGCGAGAAAATGGCCGCCTATCAATTGCTCTCGGCCTACATCAACCACTCGATCCGCAACGATTGCGCGTCGATCTGGATTGCTCAGGCTGAAGGCCGGGCGAAGGATGGCGACGACCGTACCGAGTCGGCGATCCTCAAGATGTTCCACATGAGCCGCAAGGACGAGCCGTTCGGCGAAGTGATCCAGTCGCTGAACGTCACCCCGGTGTCGATCAGTTACGAATACGACCCGTGCGACCAGGCCAAGGCCCGCGAGCTGTACATCCGCGCCACCACTGGCACTTACGCGAAGGCACCGGGCGAGGACGACGTGAGCATCGCCAAGGGCATCACCGGCTACAAGGGCCGCGTGCACGTGAACTTCGCAGCGCCGATCAAAGAACTGTTCGAAGACACCAAGCAATTGGCAGTCGAAATGGACAAGCAGATTCTCGGCGGCTATCGCCTGTTCCCGGTGCATTACCTGGCGTATGCGCAGTGGGCGGAAGCTGATCCGGCACTGAATGTGCCCAAGGCTGCCGAGGTGTTCCCGGCGGATGAACTGGCCAAGGCGCAGGAAGAATGGCTGAGCCGACTGGATGCCTGCCCTGAGGAGCATCGACCGTATCTGGTGCTGCAATATGCGACGCCGGTGCGTAATCAGTACCGGGTCAAGGCTGGGTTGCCGCTGTAATCAACAGCGCTGCGCACCTGTGGCGAGGGGATTTATCCCCGATGGGGCGAGAAGCGGCCTCAGGTTTCTGCCTGAGAAATCATGGGCCTGCTGCGCAGGCCATCGGGGATAAATCCCCTCACCACAAGGTTTTGCATTCGCTTCAGAAGCGGGTGCTGATCCACGAGATGATCAGGGCCAGGCCGAGGCAGGCAAACCCGAAACGGTAGAAAAACCGGTTCATGCGCAGCGTTGCCCAATCGAGGATCGGCTCGGCGTTCGGTTGCGCCTGACGCTGAGCAGCAATGCTGGCCATCGCGCGCTGTTCACGGCGGCGGGTCGCGTGCAGCAGCCAACTGCCCGGGAACGCCAGTAACAGCGCGAGCAGGTTGATCAATTTGGCGGGATGGGCGGTAAACAGCGTCATCAAATGCAGCGACATCACAGACCTCAAACGTAATCGGTGTGGCGGACGCCAGACCGACGACCGCGGCGGGATTCTACCGAAACCTGCCCCCGACGCCTGCCCTTTACGACAAATAACCCAACAATCGACCGATGGCTGTCCTGTGTCACGGCTTCGTCATGTAGATGCACCACCATGCGCGCCTCGAAACCGACACGGAACGCGACATGCTTCACGCTGAAAACCAGGATCGCCTGTACCTCATCGCCCCTTACGACGAACAGCAAAGCCTCGTCGGCAGCCTCGCCTTCAATGTTCAGGATCGCCATTGGCTGGTGTATTGCGCGCTGGGCGGGCACCAGCATGCGGATTTGCCCGAGACCGATTTGCTGACGGGGGTCAGCGTGCTCGACTTCTATTCTCAGGCCGCCTAAAAGCAAAAGCACCCTCACCCTAGCCCTCCCGAAACGTCGGACCGCCCAGTGGGAGAGGGGACTGACCGAGTTGCTTGGTCGAAATACATCGACCTGAAATATCCAGCCGAACTCAGACTC
>NZ_JBYSZA010000031.1:0-69925 GCF_058786735.1 Pseudomonas sp. FW305-7 | reverse complement strand
CCCGAGATCTACGCCGACGGACACATCGCCTTCGCGAGCAGGCTCGCTCCCACATTGGATCGCATGAATCGCTACAATCCCGCTCCCCCAAGGAGCCCGCATGTCCAACCTGATTGCCGACTGGCGCGACCGTCCGACCCATCGCAAGGTCTGGGCGCTTGCCGCGCCGATGATCCTCTCCAATATTTCCGTGCCGCTGGTGGCGCTGGTCGACAGCACCGTCATCGGCCATTTGCCGCACGCCCATCAACTCGGCGCGGTGGCGGTCGGTGCCAGCCTGTATACCTTCCTGGCCTGGGCCATGGGTTTTCTGCGCATGGGCACTACCGGCTTCGCGGCTCAGGCCGCCGGGCGCAGCGACGGTGCAGCGTTGCGGCAGATCCTCTTGCAGGGGTTGTTGCTGGCGATGGGGCTGGCACTGGTCCTAGGCATCCTGGGCGTACCACTGAGCGGTGTCGCGTTGCACTTCATGCAGCCATCGGCGGAGCTTGATCAACTCACTCGCGACTTTTTTCACACCCGGCTGTTCGGTTTGCCTGCCGCGCTGGCCAGTTATGCATTGGTCGGCTGGTTCCTCGGCACCCAGAACGCCCGGGCGCCGCTGGCGATTCTGCTGACCACCAACCTGATCAACATCGCCCTCAATCTGTGGTTCGTCATCGGTCTGGACTGGGGCGTGGTCGGTTCGGCACGGGCCTCGGTGATTGCCGAGTGGTGCGGTGCCCTGCTCGGCCTGTTGCTGACGCGCAAGGCGCTGCGCGCCTATCCCGGGCACATCGTCTGGGCCGCACTCAAGCTGTGGCAGAGCTGGCGTCCACTGCTGGCGGTCAATCGCGACATTTTCATTCGCAGCCTGGCGCTGCAATCGGTATTTTTCCTGATCACGGTGCAAGGCGCGCGACTCGGCGACGCAACAGTCGCCGCCAACGCCCTGTTGCTCAACGGTTTGCTGTTGACGGCCCATGCGCTGGACGGTCTGGCCCACGCGGTCGAGGCATTGTGCGGCCACGCCATCGGCGCCCGTGATCGCCTCGCCTTGCGTCGCTCGCTGGTGGTTGCCGGAGGCTGGTCGCTGATCGCCAGCCTCGGTTTTGCCCTGTTGTTCCTGCTGGCCGGGCACTTGTTCATCGAAATGCAGACCGATATCCAAAGCGTGCGCGACACCGCGTTCATTTATCTGCCGTACCTCGCCGTGCTGCCATTGATTGCGGTCTGGAGCTATTTGCTCGACGGCTTGTTCATCGGCGCCACCCGTGCCCGGGAAATGCGCAACGGCATGCTCATGACCGTGGTTTTTCTCGTGCCGTTCGCCTGGCTGCTGCAAGGTCTGGGCAATCACGGCCTGTGGATAACGTTCCTGTTGTTCATGGTGCTGCGCAGCCTGACCCTCGGGGCGCAGGCATGGTGGCTCAAGCGCAACGACGGCTGGTTCAATGGCGGCGCTCACTGAGTCGGCGTGTGCTCGATGAACCCGACAACTTGGTCGAGCACCGGCGCCAGTCGTCGCAACGGTCGCGACAGCGTTGCGACCAAGGTGATGTGACTGGGCCGCGAATAGTACAGATCCTGCACCGGCACCCCGGCTGCGCGCAGTTTGCGCGCCAGACCGCCGGTGTTGCGTGTTGGGTTGACCAGGTCATCCTTGCTCGCCGCGATCAGCAGGGCGGGTGGCGCGCCGCGACTGACATGATTGATTGGCTGCGATTGCGGCGGTGAGTCCGGCCAGAAAAACACCGGACGCACCTCGGGATTCTTGATTGGCAGAAAATCGTAGGGCCCGGCCAGGCCGATCCAGCCGCTGAGATCCTTCGGTGACATGCCCACCGCACCGAGCAAGCTGCCATCGAGCGCCAGCATCGCCGCGTTGTAGCCACCCGAACTGTGCCCCATCAGATACAAGCGCTGCGGATTGCCGGAAAACTCGCCAATGTGCGCCCGGGTCCAGGCCACCGCTCGCGCGCCATCCTCAAGAAACAGGGGATAACGCACCTGCGGATACAACCGATAATCCGCCACGACCGCGACGATGCCGCGAGACGCCAGCGCCTCGCCGACAAAGCCGTAGTCTTCGCGCGCACCGCTGTTCCAGCTGCCACCGTAGAAAAACACCACCACCGGCGCATCCGCCAGCGCCCGACGTGGCACGTACACATCGAGTTTCTGCCGAGGATCGTCGCCATAAGCAATGCCGGTGGTTTTCTCGAACGTGCTGTCCGGGGTCAAGGCATTGAGCAGTTTCACCGGCGAACAGGCGCTCAGCGCCAATAGCACAACAGCGCCGATCAACGCGCTAAACCTTTGCCGAAAAAAAGCTCTCATAGGCGCCAAACCTCATGTCAAACCGGACCATCGCGCCATTGGCGCCGCACGTGCTCAAGCCGCTCCTGCTGGGTCAAGCCCTCGGGTGGCGGCATCAATACGGCACGCGGATGCAGCAAGCGTAGCCACAGCCAGCCATCGAGCACGGTGCGGTCGCTGAAGCCCAGCGCCAGCCCCTGTTGAACATGGGAGGCCATCGTTATGTAGTCGGTTCCCAGCGATTGGCACCACCGCCAGATGTGCTGTTCCAGCAGGCACGTTTGCAGATGTTCGCGTTGACGCCGGGTGAGGCTTTCTTCGATGTTCAGGGGTTCGACCACCAGCCCCGGATTGCGCAACTGCTGCCAGCCCTGACTGCCGATTGCACGGTCGGCCCAGGTGCCGCCGAACCAGCGCAACTGGCGGATCGGCCCGAGCCAGCGGCTCAATTCGCCGGCATCGCAGGCGTCGAAAAAATAGCTCGCGGTCTGGCGGTTGTAGTAGCTGAGCAAGGCCCGATGATTCAATCCGAACGAGACCGTGAGCATGCGCTGCAAGTGACTCAGCAACACCTGCGCAGGCGCGTCGCTGCTGAGCAACAGCCCACGCCAGGTGTCCGGATCGCTGTGACACAAGGCTGACAACGCGGAGCTGTCGCACAGGTCGACCAATACCGGGCCATGTTCGCTGACCGGCTCGAATTCGGTTCCCTCGAACAGCCAGAAGCGCCGTATTCCGGGAAACGCCTGGCGTAACACCGACAGCGCCCGCGCAGCATCCGGGCTGTCGAGCAGCAGCCATTGCGCCATAGGCTCAAGCGCCGCGCCGCTCATGTTGCGCCGCTCTGTTCAAGCGAAGCCATCAGCCGACAACTGCACACGGCCTCTGCGCAGTGGCTGAAACTCCCGCCGCCCGGGATCAGGCACAACAGCAACAACGGTTCGCCAGACGCCAGCAACTGCTGCAACCCTTCACTCACCAATTTGTCCGGCAGCGGCAACGGAGGATCATCGGTGATCTGCGCGACGGCCATCGGCGGTTGCAAGACGCCGCTGATCATCGGCTGATCCGGGTCACCTTCAAAGAAGCTCACCACCACCTCGACCCCATCACCCAGTGCCGCCAACGGCGCCTCGGCCAAGGACGGCGCGAGCGGCAGCCAACAATGACTTGGCGCCGCACCCTCGCCCTGATAGAGCCAGTCGAATTGCACCGCCACCGGCCGGAAACGGTCGGGCTGCGGTTCGTCGACCGTCACCACCCAGGCCCGTTGCAGGCTATGCATGCGCAGCCGTGACGCTGCCGCAACCGCCGCCGGCGACAGCTGCGCAGCGGCAAACAGCCGGTTGGCATAAGGCAGATCGAGGGACGGATCAGCGCAATGTTCAATACGGGTCAACAACCACTGACGATTGCACTCGGCGAAAGGATGGCCAACCAATCGCAGCCAGTGACCGCTGCGCAACGTGGTCAGATCGCTGCGCCCTTCGGCTCGTTGCGCCTGCCGCGAATCCGCCTGCAAAATTTCTTCAAATTGCCAGTGATGCACGGTGGGGGCGACGCGATGGCCGTCATCTACGTCCTGATACAGCGCGGCGCCTGCCAATGGCAACTGCGCCTGATCGTCGCCGAACACCAGGCAATGCCGGTCGCGCCCGTGCTCGAAGAAATAGTGAATCCGCGCCTGCGCACACAGACGCTGCAGCAGTTGCAGATCCGATTCACGGTATTGCGTGCAGAACGTGCGGGCCGGGTAGTCGCCGTGCAGCTCGAAGCGTCGCTGAGCGCCGACAATCCCATGCTCCCTGAGCACTTGCTCGATGATCTGCGGCACCGAACGGCCACTAAAAATGCGTTGACTGATGCGCAGATCGAGGCAACCGAGTTTCGGCCCCAGACGAATCCGGCACAACCTCGAACCGAGCCCGTGTTCATGCTGGACAAGGCTCTGCAACTGCCCGTGCACGCCCTCCCCTGACGGTCCGAAACACAAATACGCGAAACGGTAAAGCAGACCGGCGAGATCCAGTTGCGGATCGTCGATCAATACATCGATTTCGAACGCAAAGGGTTCGCTGATGGCTTCGCTACCGGTAAAGGCCAAGACTTCGAAAGGGTCGGACAGGCCCGCTACATCGAGACGAAACGACGACTCGCAGACTGGATCGAACATAGGCGGATCTCTACAGGAGGGGCGGTCGGGGATTCTCGCCGAGAGCCATGGCCGAGTAGAGAGCTGAAGTACAACTTAGGAAATGACCTACGCGAAAAGCAGACCGGATGACTTTGCTGGCGGGGATAGCCAAGCATTTCGCGAAGATTTTGGGATATATCCCACCGGGTCATCCGAATTTTCCACAGCTTTCGGGAAAATTTCAGACAACCCGGCAAGATAGCAACCTGGCCTCAGGAAGACAGGTAGGAGGAGCGGGTCAGGCCCAGACGCAAGGCATCGAGAAATTGCGTACGCTCGCTGGCACTGATGCGGGCACTGGCGCATTTATCGCGGTAGTGAGTCATCAGTTCTTCCGGCGACAAGTGCACGTAACGCAGCATGTCTTCGATGGTGTCGTGGGTCTCGATGCCGGCGTGGTACACGCTGCCATCGGCGTTCTGATAGATGTTCACCGAGTCGGTGTCACCGAACAGGTTGTGCATGTCGCCGAGGATTTCCTGATAGGCGCCGACCAGGAACACGCCCAGCAGGTAGTCTTCGCCTTCGTTCAGACCGTGCACCGGCAGACTGGTCTCGATGCTCTGCTCGTCGACGTACTGGTTGATCTTGCCGTCGGAGTCGCAAGTCAGATCCTGCAGCACCGCGCGGCGCAGCGGCTCTTCGTCGAGACGGTGCAGCGGGATGATCGGCAGCACCTGATCGATCGCCCAGGTGTCCGGCAGGCTCTGGAATACCGAGAAGTTGCAGATGTACTTGTCGGCCAGCTTGTCGTTGAGCTCGTCGAGCACCTGACGGTGCGAACGCTGACGCGCCTTCAACGAGTTGTGCAGGCGACGGCACACGGCGAAGTAGCACTGCTCGGCCAGGGCTTTCTCGGCCAGGGTCAGTTTGCCGTCGGCGTACTGCGCGGCCACGTCGCTCATGTAGTGGGTGGCGCGCCAGTAGGTTTCGGTGACCATTTCAATGTCGGTCGGACCCAGCAGGTCAACCAGCCACTGCACGGTTTCCGGCAGGTTTTCCTTGTTTTCGATCAGCGGGATTTCGTCGTTGTGTTTCTCGACGTCAGTCACCTGCACCACCAGCATCGCGTGGTGCGCGGTCAGCGAGCGGCCGCTTTCGGAGAAGATGTGCGGGTGCGGCAGGCTCTGCGCGTCGCAGAATTCCTTGAGCATGCCCACAACGACACCGGCGTAATCGTCCATGTCGTAGTTGATCGAACTGGCGTTGCGCGAGTGCGTGCCGTCGTAGTCGACGCCCAGACCGCCACCGACGTCGATGTGATCGACCGGCAGACCAAGGTTGCGCAACTCACCGTAGTAGCGGATCGCTTCCTTGAAGCCGTGCTGATAGTCAGCCAGGTTGGCGATTTGCGAACCCATGTGGAAGTGCAGCAGGCGAATGCCCTGATCCAGACCGGCAGCGCGGAAGCGCTCGACTACCGACAGCAACTGCGCCGCCGACAGACCGAACTTGGATTTTTCGCCACCGGTGTCCGCCCATTTCGACGATGCCAGTGACGACAGACGTACGCGCAGACCAACCTGCGGTTTGACCTTCAACGAGGCGGCTTCTTCGATCACCAGACCGACTTCGGATTCTTTCTCGATCACGATGAACACGTTGTGGCCGAGCTTCTGGCCCATCAGCGCCAGACGGATGAACTCGCGGTCCTTGTAACCGTTGCAGACGATGGTGCCGCCCTTCGGTGCCAGTGCCAGTACGGCCAGCAACTCAGGCTTGGAGCCGGCTTCCAGACCGATGGAAACGTCCTGGGTAGCGATGATGTTCTCGATCACCGCTTCTTGCTGGTTGACCTTGATCGGGTACAGCGCGGTGTACTTGCTCTGGTATTCAAGACGCTCGATGTTCGAATCGAATGCACCGGTCAACTGGCGAACACGGTCTTGCAGGATGTCAGGGAAACGAACCAGCAACGGCAACGACAAACCGCTTTTGCGCAGTTGGTCGACTTGCTCGAACAGGTCGATAGGCGAGCTGCTCGGGCCGTTCGGACGAACTTCGACGCGACCGGCGTCATTGATCGCGAAATACCCGGCCCCCCAATGGCGAATCCCGTAAACACTGCGGCTGTCCGCAACTGTCCATTGGCTGCCATCGTCTTTGCGTGTGCGTCGTACGGACATCGAAGTCCCCTATAAAGAAGTCATAGTGCGTCGCCTGACGTTCAGGCCGGCGCAGTCTAAAGAATGAAAATGACGGTTCGTCAGCGCGGTGGTAGACCGCGCTGACTGCGTGGAGTTTAGAAACCGGTCATGAACAGGCTCTGTGAAAACCATGGAGACGACGCCGGAGCCGAAGATATTCAGAGCCGGATCAAGCCGCAGGTGGTTTTCACAGAGGCTGCTAGCCGCCGGACTTCTTCGCTTTGAAACCGTGCTTGATCAGTTCTGCCAAGAGTAGCTCGACATGATCGCCCTGGATTTCGATGATCCCGTCTTTCAACGCGCCGCCGGTGCCGCAACGCTTCTTCAACGTTGTCGCCAACTCTTTGAGCGCGTCTTCGGCCAGTGGCACGCCGGTGATGGTGGTCACCGTCTTGCCGCCACGGCCCTTACTCTCGCGACGCACGCGGGCAATGCCGTCGCCGGCCGGGATCACGGTTTGTTTGCAGATACAGGCGTCCACCGGCTTACTGCATTCCGGGCAATGACGACCTGCGTCGGTGGAAAATACCAGGCCACCTAAGGCGGCGAAGGATGCGGCTTTTTTGGCCACCGGCAATCCTCTTGGGAGGACAAAGACTGATCGCGACCTTGGGCAAGGTCATCGACCGCGAAGCCCCACTCAGGCAGGGGCAGCGCTACTGCACCGGTTCTTCAATAAAAGCAGGCCGGTGCAGCTTGAAAAGGTCGCGCAGTGTAACGGCAAAAAACCTAAATGCTAAGTGCCAATCGGCGCCAATTTATGTGTTCTTTGCGACGTCGCTTTGCTGAGCCTTGAGATAGCGCTTCAACGCTGCCAGAGAGTCCGGGCAGTAAGGCTTTTGCTCGATTTCCAGCAGCACTTGTTCGACCGGAATGAAGCGCGCTTCCAGCACTTCTTCCGGTTGCAGTTTCAACGGACCGTCCCACACGGCGGAAAATGCCGAACACCACAGGCGATTGCCGGTGTCCTCGAAGTAGAAATGATCGTGAGCGGTGAGCGCTACGCCACTCACACCCAGCTCCTCTTCCAGCTCACGGGCTGCCGATTCGGCGTAAGTCTCGTTCGCCTGGACCATGCCGCCCGCCGCCACGTCCCAGTACCCCGGATAAATCGCCTTGCTCAAGGTGCGCCGGTGCACGCACAGCTCACCGGCGGAATTGAACAGCATGATGTAGGTCCCACGGCCGATCAGCCCGCGCTCGCGCAAATCGGCCCGTACCAAGGCGCCGAGCAGGTTGTCCTGCTCGTCGACCCAGGCGATCTGTTCGGCATCGGAGGCGGCGCGGTGGGCCGCCTCTTTGGCGCTATCGACCATGGCTCAGCCCTGATTGAGCAGTTGGCGCAGATCGATCACTGCGGCGTTGGCTCGGGAAATATAGTTGGCCATGACCAGCGAGTGGTTGGCCAGCACACCGAAGCCGCTGCCATTGAGGATCATCGGGCTCCAGACCGGCTCTTGCGAAGCTTCGAGTTCACGGATGATCTGACGCACGCTGACCGTGGCGTTCTTCTTCGCCAGCACATCGGCGAAGTCGACTTCGATGGCACGCAGCAAGTGCGACAGTGCCCAGGCCTGACCGCGTGCTTCGTAGAACACGTTGTCGATCTGCATCCACGGGGTCTCGACGACTTCTTCATCAACCTGCGGCACTTCGCCGACTGCCGGGACTTCGGTTTTCAGCGCGGTGTTGAGTTTGACGCGACCGACGCTGGCCGAAAGACGTTGCGACAGCGAACCGAGACGGGTACCGACGTCGCCCAGCCAGTTGTTGAGGTTGTCGGCGCGCGCATAGAACAGCGCGTTTTTCTGGGTTGGATCAGACAGACGAGCCTGATAGCGGCTCAGGGAATTGATGCCTTCCTGATATTCCGACTCGCTGGACGGCAGGATCCAGCTCTTGTTGTCGAAGTTGAAGCGCGGTTCGGCCTTGGCCAGATCGGCATCTTCCGCCGACTGCGATTGCGAACGGGCGAAATCCTTGCGCAGTGCACGGGTCAGGTCACGCACCTGCACCAGCACGCCGTATTCCCAGCTCGGCGTGTTGTCCATCCACAGGCCCGGCGGGAAGCGGTCGTTGGAGATGTAGCCGCCCGGCTTGTCGAGCAATGTGCCGGCGACGGTCTTCAAGGTTTCGACCGTGGTGTAGCCGACTACCATTTGCTTGCCTTCTTTTTCAGCGGCCGCCTGGGCGTTTTGCGCCACCGGAAACAGCGCCGGCTCCTGGCTCCAGTACCAGCCCAGGCCAATGGTCACCAGCAGATAAATACCGATGAGCGTAGCCAGCGCGCGGCTGAACAGCAGCCCACCGACATAGCTGCGGGTGGCCGACTTGGGCTCGGCGGCACGTTCAGGCGCGCTGCCCGCGCGGTTTTTCCAGTCCAGCATGGCGATATCCTTTCAATCACTTGAGTTCATCGGTTCGACCACAACCATACAACAACGTGCCAAGGCCGGGCACCCGCGCTTAAAGATAAGCAGCAAATCGCGCAGGTCGCTGGTGCATCTGTCAGATCTAAGGGAATCCCTGATGCCACCTCCCCTATGACTCCTTCGCAGCGCATTGATAACCCTCGAAAAGCGCATTCACCACGATGATGTCAGCGGCGCCACAAATTCAGCGGATTGCCGGCCTGTTCGCTGCCATCCCCAATGCGTACGGGGACTTGACCGACGAAGAGGTCAAAAACAAAACCACTCGGTCAGAAACTGAATAGTGACGCATTGCAGATTATTGACGTGCGACACTCGTCTAAGGGAAAAGAGGTGCTAGCATAGAGCCACCAGTCGATCTCAGCATGCACCCTAACTAGTAGTCAGGATATGACCGAGCCAGAAGACCCCAGCCGTGAGCGTCTCAAGCACCACTTTGCCCAGCGGGTAATTCATCAGGCACGTCAGATTCTTGAGATATGGCAGCGCCTGCAACGCAGTGAATGGTCCACCGTCGACCTCGCCGAACTGAGCGAGGCCAACTTGCGCCTGTTGCGTTTTGCCGAGCGTTTCGAACAGCCCGAGCATACCCAGCTCGCGCGCCATATCAGTCAGTCGCTGGAAGCGGTGGACGCTAATCGCGGACGCCTGAGCAGCGGCCTGATCACTGACCTCAATCGCTTGATGCAGCGCCTGTCGCGCACCGGCCTGCGCCATGGCGATCAACTCGACCAGACGTTCCTGCCGCCATTGCGCAAGCCGATCTACGTGATGTTGCAGGATCACGACCGCGCCGAGCGCCTGGCCAAACAACTGGAGTTTTTCGGTTTGACCGCGCAGGCGCTGGACAGCGTCGCGGCGTTTCGCTCCTCGATGGTCGAACGCTTGCCAGCGGCGATCGTCATGGACGTCGACTTCAGCGGCCCCGGCATCGGCCTGAAACTGGCCGCCGAAGCCCAGGTAGGTCTGGACGAACCGCTGCCGCTGCTGTTTTTCAGCCTGCACGAAACCGACACGCCGACACGCCTCGCCGCTGTACGCGCCGGTGGTCAGGAATTCCTCACCGGCACCCTCGAAGCGTCGAGCCTGCTGGAAAAGATCGAAGTCCTCACCT
The DNA here is from genome assembly GCF_058786735.1 of Pseudomonas sp. FW305-7. Classification (NCBI taxonomy): domain Bacteria; kingdom Pseudomonadati; phylum Pseudomonadota; class Gammaproteobacteria; order Pseudomonadales; family Pseudomonadaceae; genus Pseudomonas; species Pseudomonas sp. FW305-7. The sequence continues at coordinate 59,740 of NZ_JBYSZA010000031.1, read as the reverse complement.
GCGTCGCCCAGTACGAACCCTATAAAGTGCTGATCATCGACGATTCGCGTGCGCAGGCCTTGCACACCGAGCGCCTGCTCAACAGTGCCGGGATAGTCACCCGCACGCTGATCGAACCGATTCAGGCGATGGCGGAGCTGGCGGATTTCCAGCCGGACCTGATCATCCTCGACATGTACATGCCGGCCTGCACCGGCACCGAACTGGCCAAAGTCATCCGCCACAACGACCGCTACGTCAGCGTGCCGATCATTTACCTGTCGGCCGAGGACGATCTGGACAAGCAGCTCGACGCCATGAGCGAGGGCGGCGACGACTTCCTGACCAAACCGATCAAGCCACGGCATCTGATCACGACGGTGCGCAACCGCGCCGCCCGCGCGCGCAATCTCAAGGCGCGCATGGTCCGCGACAGCCTCACGGGGTTGTACAACCACACGCATATCCTGCAATTGCTTGAAGACTGCTCGTTCCGCGCCCGCCGCGAAAACAAGCCGCTGAGCTTTGCCATGCTCGACATCGACCACTTCAAACGGGTCAACGACAGCCACGGCCACCCGATGGGCGACCGCGTGATCAAGAGCCTGGCGCTGTTCCTCAAGCAACGTTTGCGCAAGACCGATTTCATTGGTCGTTACGGCGGCGAAGAGTTCGCCATCGTCATGCCCGACACCGATATCGAGGCGGCGCACAAAGTGCTCGACGAGATCCGCCAGCGCTTCGCTGAAATCCATTACCCGGCACAGCCACAGGACTTGTGGTGCACCTTCAGCGCTGGCGTGGTGGAAATGCGCGACGACTCTGACAGCCTGATGATGGCCAGCCAGGCCGACGAGGCGCTGTACCGCGCCAAGGGTGAAGGGCGCAATCGGGTGCAGACCGCGCGGGACTCAAAGCAAAGTGCCACTTTTTCATCGGAATCCACCGATTCGGTCATAACCCTGTAACAGAACCGCAATAAATTCAGGCGCTTACCATTTCTGCCGTTGGTAGCCGTCATGCGCCTGAAGTTGCTCACCAATCTCAATACGCTGCTGCTGGTCGCCGTGTGCCTCGCACTTGGCGCCACGCTGTGGTGGTCACAAAAAGCCTTGGAACGCCCATATCTGCTGATGGAGCGTTATCTGGGGCTGTCGCAGCGGTTTCAGAACGAGGTGGCGCGCAACGTCGAGGACTACCTCGCCAATGGCGACGCCCTACGCCTGAGCAGCGCCACCCAGGCCATCGACGGCTTGCAGAAAGAACTCGCTGAACTGCCGCCAGCGCTCGCCGACAGCCTGCGCCCGAGCCTGACCGGCCTTGAAGAATTCAGCAAAACCGACTTGCTCGCCGCCGGCAAACTGGCCGGTGATCCGCAAGCCTTGCTGTTGCAGGCCGAGCGCGAATTGAGTGCCAGCCTCGAGCAGCTCAGCACCTATGCCAATGGCAACGCGACGTACCTGACGCCACTGCTCGCCGCTTCGCAGCACTTGGGCAAACTGTCGCTGGCGCGGGACAAACTGGTCAGCAGCGGACGCAGTGAACTGGCCGCCGACGTTGAGCGCGAGGTCAGCAATATTCGCGCGCAGGCGCAAGTGATCGATGCCCTGCCCTTGCTCGGAGTGGTCACCAGCACTGAATCGAGCAGCGATGATTTCGCCGCCATGATGGGAATCGAAAGCACCGAAAAAGCCGTTGCCGAAGATGCCGGCGTGGGCCTCAAACGTGAACTCAACAGCCTGCTTGGCCGCTACCCCGCCGAACTTGCACGCACTCGCGATCAGATCCAGAAACGCGCCGACCTCAGCGCCGCCACCCATCAGAAAATCGCCGCCGTACAGCAGGCCATCGCCGGCCTGGAACCGGTAGTGCGTGCGCAACATGGGCAGATTCAATTAGAAGTACGACTGATGCAGGGCGTGATGATCGGCCTCATTCTGCTGATCGCGTTGCTGATCGATACCTTGCAGCGCCGGCTCTCGCGCACCCTGACCAATCTGGCGCCGGCACTGTCGACCTGGGCCGAAGGCGATTTCAGTCGCGACATTCATCTGGGCAAGACCAACCGCGAACTGCACGACATCGAAGCCTCGCTGAACCGCTTGCGTGCCTATCTGGTGGATCTGGTCGCTACCATTCGTGGTAATGCCGAGCAAGTGGCGGGCAGCAGCCGGACCCTTGCCGAATTGAGCAACGACTTGCACAGCGGCGCCGAGCATCAGGCTGGCGATACCGCTTTGATTCGCGATTCCCTCGGCGAACTGGAGGCAACCATTCAGCAAGTCGCCGGCGATGCGCGTCAGGCTGCCGATGCCAGCCGTCATGCCGGGTTGGCCGTCGAACACGGCCAAACCGTCATTGGCCAGAGCCTGACCGGTCTGCACGCCCTGGTTGGTGAAGTGCAGGGCAATGCGCAGATGATCGAACATCTGGCCGAGGAGTCGGCGACCATTGGCGGCGTCTTGACGGTGATCCGCTCGATTGCCGACCAGACCAATCTGCTGGCACTCAACGCCGCGATTGAAGCGGCACGGGCCGGGGAAATGGGTCGCGGTTTTGCCGTGGTGGCCGAGGAAGTGCGCTCGCTGGCGCAGCGTACGGCCGGGGCGACGGCGGAGATTCAAACCCTGATTGCCGGCCTGCAAAGCGCCGCCCGGCAATCGGTTGAAGGTATGCGCGCGCAGGTCGAACACGCCGAAGCCACCGCCAATCAGGCGCAAGCGGCTGACGGGGCGCTGGATAAAATCGTCGGTGCGATCCAGACCATTTCCGACACGGCGATCCGCATTGCCGATATCACCGCCCAGCAAAGTGGCGCGGTCAGCGAGATTCGTGATCACAGCGAGCGGATTCATCAGTTGGGTGGGGATAACTTGCTGCGTATCGGCCGTGGGCGCGAACAGGGCGAGAACCTGCTGGTGCTAGGCGGCCAGCTTCATACCGCCGTCCAGGCGTTCCGCGTCTGAAAATCGCTATCGCGAGCAGGCTCACTCCCACATTGAAATACATAACCCTGTGGGAGCCGGCTTGCCCGCGAAGGCGTCGGTCCGTACACCACAAATGACCGGATCAAATCACACGGTCACATATTTTGCGCAAACATCGGCTATCGTGCTGGCTATTGCATAGAACTGGACAGTCACAAAGTCTTTGCGGCATAGTCGCCGGGTTCTGACGACTGCTCATTCATCACAAGGACTACGCAGATGGCAACCCTACTGGTGCTGCACGGCCCCAACCTGAACCTGCTTGGCACCCGCGAACCGGGCACCTATGGGTCGACGACCCTGGCGCAGATCAATCAGGATCTGGAGCGCCGCGCCCGTGAAGCCGGCCATCATCTGCTGTATCTGCAAAGCAATGCCGAGTACGAATTGATCGACCGCATCCACGCCGCACGCGGCGAGGGAGTGGATTTCATCCTGATCAATCCAGCCGCATTTACACATACAAGTGTTGCATTACGTGACGCGTTGCTGGGAGTGAGCATCCCATTCATCGAAGTGCATTTGTCCAACGTGCACAAACGCGAACCTTTCCGCCATCACTCTTACTTCTCCGATGTAGCGGTGGGAGTGATCTGCGGCCTTGGCGCCAGCGGTTACCGACTGGCCCTGGAGGCTGCACTAGAACAGCTTGAAACACAGGCAACGGCTTGAACTACAAGCGTTAAACGCCCCTGACCGACCCTTGGGAGTTGATGATTCATGGATATCCGTAAAGTTAAGAAACTGATCGAATTGCTGGAAGAGTCCGGCATCGACGAGCTCGAGATCAAGGAAGGCGAAGAGTCCGTACGCATCAGCCGTCACAGCAAGACGCCGGCTCAGCAGTACTACGCGCCGGCTCCGATGCAAGCACCGGCCGCTGCACCTGCCGCCGCTGCTGCTCCGGTCGCTGCTGCAGCCCCGGCTGCCGCTGCTGCTCCAGCGCTGAACGGCACTGTTGCCCGTTCGCCGATGGTCGGCACTTTCTACCGTAAATCTTCGCCAACCTCGCCGTCCTTCGTTGAAGTCGGCCAGACCGTGAAGAAAGGCGACACTCTGTGCATCGTCGAAGCCATGAAGATGATGAACCACATCGAAGCTGAAACCAGCGGTGTGATCGAGTCCATCCTCGTCGAAGACGGCCAGCCGGTTGAGTACGACCAACCGCTGTTCACCATCGTTTGAACTGCGGAGAGCCTTTGATGACTGCGAAGTTGGAAAAAGTTCTGATCGCTAACCGCGGTGAGATCGCCCTGCGGATTCTGCGTGCCTGCAAAGAGATGGGCATCAAGACCGTCGCCGTTTACTCCAAGGCCGACAAAGAGCTGATGCACCTGGGTCTGGCAGACGAATCCGTCTGCATCGGCCCGGCTTCTGCCGCGCACTCTTACCTGCACATCCCGGCAATCATTGCGGCGGCTGAAGTGACTGGCGCTACCGCCATTCACCCAGGCTACGGTTTCCTCGCGGAAAACGCCGACTTTGCCGAGCAGGTCGAGAACTCCGGCTTCGCCTTCATCGGCCCGAAAGCCGACACCATTCGCCTGATGGGCGACAAGGTATCGGCCAAGCACGCGATGATCGAAGCCGGCGTGCCAACCGTTCCAGGTTCTGACGGCCCGCTGCCGGAAGACGAAGAAACGGCGCTGCGCATCGGTCGTGAAGTCGGCTACCCGGTGATCATCAAAGCCGCTGGCGGCGGTGGTGGTCGCGGCATGCGTGTGGTGCACAAGGAAGAAGACCTGATCGCCTCGGCGAAACTGACCCGCTCCGAAGCTGGCGCGGCGTTTGGTAACCCGATGGTTTATCTGGAAAAATTCCTGACCAACCCGCGCCACGTCGAAGTGCAAGTGCTGTCAGACGGCCAGGGCCACGCCATCCATCTGGGCGACCGCGATTGCTCGCTGCAACGTCGTCACCAGAAGGTTCTCGAAGAAGCACCGGCACCGGGCATCGACGAGAAAGCTCGCCAGGAAGTTCTGGCTCGCTGCGTCAAGGCGTGCATCGACATCGGCTACCGCGGCGCCGGCACTTTCGAGTTCCTGTACGAGAACGGCCGTTTCTACTTCATCGAAATGAACACCCGTGTTCAGGTGGAGCACCCGGTTTCGGAAATGGTCACCGGTATCGACATCGTCAAGGAGATGCTCAGCATCGCCGCTGGCAACAAGCTGTCGTTCACGCAGGATGACGTGGTTATCCGCGGTCACTCGCTGGAATGCCGGATCAACGCTGAAGACCCGAAAACCTTCATGCCGAGCCCGGGTACGGTCAAGCATTTCCACGCCCCAGGCGGCAATGGCGTTCGCGTCGATTCGCACCTGTACAGCGGTTATGCGGTTCCGCCGAACTACGACTCGCTGATCGGCAAGCTGATCACTTACGGCGCTACCCGCGACGAAGCCATGGCCCGCATGCGCAATGCCCTGGACGAAATCGTGGTTGACGGGATCAAGACCAACATCCCGCTGCACCGTGATCTGGTTCGTGATGAAGGCTTCTGCAAAGGCGGAGTCAACATCCACTACCTGGAACACAAGCTGGCCAGCGAACACTGATCAGCCCTGTGTAACACCCGAAAAGGCCGCGTACTGCGGCCTTTTCTCATTCTGCAAGGACGCAAAACATGACATTGAAAACCCGTTGCCAATCGATCGGCAGCGCCTTCGGCGAAGCCATGACCTGCCTGGCCCTGGCGTTACGCTCCAGCCTGCGCCCCGGCATTGTGATGCGCTCTAGCCTCCTGTGCCTGCTGGCCTTCGGCCTGTGGAGCTGGCTCTTCTACAACCACTTTGAATTGATCAGCATCGCTTCAGGCTACCTCTCCTTGTTCATCGTCGGTGGCGGCGCGGTGCTGGGTTTTATCCCCACCGGTGGCGGCCTGGGACTTGGCGGTGTAGGGGCCGGGGGCGGTTTTACCGGGGTCGCCAGCGGCGCCGGCGTCCTTGGCATGCTGTTGATCTATGCCGCCCTGCTGACACTGGCCGTGATTGTCTTGTTGTATCTCAGCCTGATTGTGCTGAGCATCCGCCTGGCCTTGCGCTGGGTGTTGATGGGCAGCCTGCGCCAACGCGCCCTGCAGCAATACCCACACTTGACTCAGCAGACTCGCGGCTCTGCGGAGCTGCTCAGCGGCGCACGCTACTTCGTCGCCCCGTGGCTGGGCCTGGGGATCGGCCCTCTTGTGTGTCTGTTGGTTCCCGTCATCAACGGTGCATTGCTGATCGTACTGCTGGCCTATCTGAACGTACGCTTCCTCACCGCCCCCGCACTCTCAGGCATCGCCAGTGGCAGCGAACAACTGCAAGCCGTCCGACAACAACGAGGCGCCATGATTTTCTTCGGCCTGCTAATCTTCCTCATCGCACTGGTGCCCGTCCTCAATCTGCTGGTCCCGGCGCTACTCGGTGCAGGTTCTTGCCATCTGGCCTATCGAGGGATGGAGCGCGCGCAAAGCCCGGCTGGCGCGGTCTGCGCACCTCAAGTAAGCTTGCCGCCCCTGTAAAGGTCCATTTTTCAGCGTCTTCGAGGTTCCACAATGCCCTGGTTACAAGTCCGTCTCGCCATCACTCCGCAACAGGCCGAGACCTACGAAGACGCGCTGCTTGAAGTCGGCGCCGTATCCGTGACCTTCATGGACGCCGAAGACCAGCCGATCTTCGAGCCGGAACTCAATACCACCCCGCTGTGGAAGCACACGCACCTGCTGGCGCTGTTCGAGGGCGGTACCGAGCCTGCGCCGGTCCTGGCCCATCTGGAACTGCTGACCGGCAGCCCGCTGCCCGAGCATCACAGCGAAGTCATCGAAGACCAGGACTGGGAACGCAGCTGGATGGACGGTTTCCAGCCGATGCGTTTCGGCCAGCGCCTGTGGATCGTGCCGAGCTGGCACGCCGCGCCTGAGCCCGACGCGGTGAACCTGCTGCTGGATCCGGGTCTGGCGTTCGGCACCGGCACTCATCCGACCACCGCGCTGTGCCTGGAATGGCTCGACGGTCAGGACCTGAAAGGCTGCAACGTGCTCGACTTCGGTTGCGGCTCGGGGATTCTGGCGATTGCCGCCCTGCTGCTCGGCGCCAAGGAAGCCGTCGGTACCGACATCGACGTGCAGGCACTGGAAGCTTCACGCGATAACGCCGGGCGCAACAACATCGCCGACGAGCTGTTCCCGCTGTACCTGCCGGAAGATCTGCCGCAGGTTCAGGCCGATGTGCTGGTTGCCAACATTCTGGCCGGCCCGCTGGTTTCACTGGCGCCGCAATTGACCAGCCTGGTCAAGTCCGGTGGCCGCCTGGCCCTGTCGGGCATCCTCGCCGAACAAGGTGAAGAAGTCGCGGCCGCGTACGCCCAGGACTTCGATCTCGACCCGATCGCCAATCGCGATGGCTGGGTGCGCATCACCGGCCGTCGGCGCTAGAATGGCCGACTGCATAATCCGGATCGCCGCATGACCGACAGTTTCGTCACCCAGTGCCCGCATTGCCAAACCAGTTTCCGCGTCAGCCATGCTCAATTGAGCGTGGCCCGCGGGGTGGTTCGTTGCGGCTCCTGCCTGCAAGTGTTCAACGCCGCCAAACAGCTGCTTGAGCAACACGCCGGCAAGGACGCGGTGACGCCGGTCGCCCCCTCAATTGTCGAGCCGACGCCGGTTGCACCGCCGCCGGTGGTGGAATCGCCCACTGTCGTAGAGCCACCCGCGCCGCGCGCCATCAGCCAAAAGCAGTGGAGCGCCTCGGAGCTGGATCTCGACAGCCTCGATCTGGACGAAGAACTCGCCCGGCTCGAACAACGGGAAATTCAGCCGACCACCGAATTCGGTCGCCCACGTGAAGACGCCTTGAGCGCCCGCCGTGACAGCGCCGAAGCCGATGAAACCGAGTGGCGCGACAGTCTGTTCAGCGCACGCGACGATGAGCATCTGCCCGAGGCCGAGCCAGAAGCCGAACCCGAGGTCGTTGAACCCGAGCCGGCAAAAAGTACGCGCACCGAACCTTCGCTGTCGCTGGAACCGGTGGATCTGGATGACGAGCCAGCCATTCCGCAACTGCGCCTGCACGATCCGATCGATCCGAATGCCCGCCGCGAACACCTGTCGGCCAGCGACGAAGTCGACGACGACCTGCCTTCGATCGAACCGCCACGCAAAAAACGCGAGCGCGCAGAACCCGGCGTGCGCGCCGAAGTCCTGCAAGACCTGACCGACGATCCGCTGCAACTGGACTGGCAAAAACGCCGTTCGCCGTGGGGCCGCCGCCTGCTCTGGCTGTTATTGGTGCTGATTGCAGCGTTCGGCCTGGCGGCTCAGTACATTGCCTACCATTTCGATGAACTGGCGCGACAGGATCAGTACCGCCCATGGTTCCAGCAAGTCTGCCCGCAGATCGGTTGCACGGTGCCCTCCAAGGTCGACATCGCCAGAATCAAGAGCAGCAATCTGGTGGTGCGCAGTCATCCGGAGTTCAGCGGCGCGCTGGTGGTCGATGCGATCATCTATAACCGCGCAACTTTCTCGCAACCGTTTCCACTGCTGGAACTACGCTTCGCCGACCTCAACGGCCACTTGATCGCCAGTCGTCGCTTCAAACCCGGCGAATACCTCAGTGGCGATCTCGAAGGTCTGGCGGAGATGCCGCCGCAGACACCGATTCACATCGCGCTGGATATTCTTGATCCAGGCCAGAAAGCGGTGAATTACAGCCTCAGTTTTCACTCGCCCGAGTGAATCGCTTCACGCTTTTCAATTGACGGCAATTTTCTGACTTCGCGTGGCGCAACCAAACCGCTGGCGATAACAGAATAACTGTTCAGATTTTGTTCAATTCAGCCTTTATCCAGTCATCGAGAGCGGGTATCATGCCAACCCTTTTTCGAACTCTCATGATCCGGCCCCACTTCAGGGAAGTCCTATGTCGGCGGTACGCATCGGCCCATATACATTGCAGAACGGCTTGATTCTCGCCCCGATGGCGGGCGTCACCGATCAGCCCTTTCGTCAGCTGTGCAAGCGTCTGGGCGCAGGGCTTGTAGTCTCGGAAATGGTCACCAGTGACATGAGCCTGTGGAATACCCGCAAGTCGCGCATGCGCATGATCCACGAAGGCGATCCCGAGCCACGCTCGGTACAGATTGCCGGTGGCGACGCGCAGATGCTGGCGGATGCGGCCCGGGCCAACGTCGAACTGGGCGCACAGATTATTGATATCAACATGGGTTGCCCGGCCAAAAAGGTCTGCAACAAGGCTGCCGGCTCCGCGTTGTTGAAGGATGAAGCACTGGTGACCGAGATCCTGCAGGCCGTGGTGGCTGCGGTTGATGTGCCGGTCACCCTGAAGATCCGCACGGGCTGGGATCGCGACAACAAGAACGGCCTGACCGTGGCGAAGATCGCCGAACAGGCCGGGATCACCGCGCTGGCAGTGCATGGCCGCACGCGCGCCGATCTGTATACCGGTGAAGCCGAGTACGACACGATTGCCGCGATCAAGCAGGCCGTGTCGATGCCGGTGTTTGCCAATGGCGATATCGATTCGCCGGAGAAGGCCCGCTACGTGCTCGACGCGACCGGTGCCGATGGCCTGTTGATAGGCCGAGCCGCCCAGGGGCGGCCATGGATTTTTCGCGAGATCGATCACTTCCTGCGTACCGGCGAGAAATTGCCGGCACCGGAGCTGATCGAGGTGGAACGCATTCTGCTAGAGCATCTGGCCGCACTTCACGCTTTTTATGGGGACGTGATGGGCGTGCGCATTGCTCGAAAGCATGTGGGCTGGTATCTCGCAACCTTGCCGGGCGCCAGGGAGTTTCGCGCCCGTTTCAATCGTTTGGATGGTACGGAAACACAATGCGCCAATGTTCGGGAGTTCTTCGCCGAGCATTACAAGAGCCTGACAGGGGACGATGAAGGGGTGGCCGCATGACGATGATGACCGAGACTTTAGTGAGTGGAACAACACCCGTGAGCGACAACGTGAATTTGAAACAGCACCTCAACACCCCGAGCGAAGAAGGCCAGACCCTTCGCGGGAGTGTCGAGAAGGCGCTGCACAATTATTTCGCCCACCTTGAGGGCGCGTCCGTCACGGACGTGTACAACCTGGTGCTCTCCGAAGTCGAGGCTCCCCTGCTCGAAAGCGTGATGAACTACGTCAAGGGCAACCAGACCAAGGCCAGTGAACTGCTGGGACTCAACCGCGGCACGCTGCGCAAGAAACTCAAGCAGTACGATCTGCTGTAAGCATTCAATCAAACCAGAAAGGCGCCCGCGTAAAACCGGTCGCCTTTTTTGCTGACTTCCTTTGCTTTTGATGGAAATTGAGATGACCGACCAGACTACCCGCCTGCCGATCCGCCGCGCCTTGATCAGCGTTTCCGACAAGACCGGGATCCTCGAATTCGCCAAGGAGCTTGAAGCTCTGGGCGTCGAGATCCTCTCCACCGGCGGAACGTTCAAGCTGCTGCGCGACAACGGCGTTGCCGCAGTGGAAGTCGCGGACTACACCGGCTTCGCGGAAATGATGGACGGCCGGGTGAAAACCCTGCACCCGAAAATCCACGGCGGGATCCTCGGTCGTCGCGGTATCGACGACGCAATCATGAACGAACACGGCATCAAGCCGATCGATCTGGTGGCGGTCAACCTGTACCCGTTCGAAGCCACCATCAACAAGCCAGGCTGCGACCTGCCGACCGCCATCGAGAATATCGACATCGGCGGCCCGACCATGGTCCGTTCGGCGGCGAAAAACCATAAAGACGTGGCCATCGTGGTGAATGCCAGCGATTACGCCAACGTTTTGGAAAACCTCAAGGCCGGTGGCCTGACCTACGCTCAGCGTTTCGACCTGATGCTCAAGGCGTTCGAACACACTGCCGCCTACGACGGCATGATCGCCAACTACATGGGCACCGTGAACCAGGCTGCCGAGACACTCAGCACCGAAGGCCGCAGCGAATTCCCGCGCACCTTCAACAGCCAGTTCATCAAGGCGCAGGAAATGCGTTACGGCGAGAACCCGCACCAGAGCGCGGCGTTCTATGTTGAGGCCAAGCCTGCCGAAGTCGGTATCGCCACCGCGACCCAGCTGCAAGGCAAAGAACTGTCGTACAACAACGTGGCCGACACCGACGCCGCGCTGGAATGCGTGAAGAGCTTCGTCAAACCGGCCTGCGTGATCGTCAAGCACGCCAACCCGTGCGGCGTGGCCGTGAGCCCGGACGCTGAAGGCGGTATTCGTCAGGCCTACGAACTGGCTTACGCCACCGACACCGAGTCGGCATTCGGCGGCATCATCGCCTTCAACCGTGAACTGGATGCCGAGACCGCCAAGGCGATCGTCGAGCGTCAGTTCGTTGAAGTGATCATCGCCCCGAGCGTCAGCGAAGAAGCTCGCGCCATTGTCGCGGCCAAAGCCAACGTACGCCTGCTGGCCTGCGGCGAGTGGTCGGCTGACCGCGCAGCGGCCTGGGACTACAAGCGTGTCAACGGTGGCCTGCTGGTGCAGAGCCGTGACATCGGCATGATCGGCAGCGAAGACCTGAAAGTCGTGACCAAGCGTGCACCGACCGAGCAGGAAATCAACGACCTGATCTTCGCCTGGAAAGTCGCCAAGTACGTTAAATCCAACGCCATCGTCTACGCCAAGAACCGTCAGACCATCGGTGTCGGCGCCGGCCAGATGAGCCGCGTAAACTCGGCGCGTATTGCCGCGATCAAAGCTGAGCACGCCGGCCTGCAAGTTGCCGGTTCGGTGATGGCGTCGGATGCGTTCTTCCCGTTCCGCGACGGCCTCGACAACGCAGCCAAGGTGGGTATCACTGCGGTGATCCAGCCGGGCGGCTCGATGCGTGATGCTGAAGTGATTGCTGCTGCTGATGAGGCCGGCATCGCCATGGTATTCACCGGCATGCGCCACTTCCGTCACTGATTCAACTCGATCCAAATGTGGGAGCTGGCTTGCCAGCGATAGCATCCCCTCGGTCTGACTGATGAACCGAGTCGCCTGCATCGCTGGCAAGCCAGCTCCCACAGAAAAGCAGCTTCAATGCTGCCTCCAGAATTAGCGTCATCCGAGGTTTTTGAAATGAATGTTTTGATCATTGGCAGCGGTGGCCGTGAACACGCCCTGGCCTGGAAAGTGGCTCAGGATCCGCGCGTGCAAAAGGTTTTTGTCGCGCCGGGCAACGCCGGTACTGCGATTGAAGCCAAGTGCGAGAACGTCGCCATCGACGTGCTGGCCCTCGAGCAGCTCGCAGACTTCGCCGAGAAAAACGTTTCCCTGACCATCGTCGGCCCGGAAGTGCCGCTGGTCGCTGGCGTCGTTGATCTGTTCCGCTCCCGTGGCCTGGACTGCTTCGGCCCGACCGCCGGTGCTGCGCAGCTGGAAGGCTCGAAAGCCTTCACCAAAGACTTCCTCGCACGCCACAAGATCCCGACCGCCGACTACCAGAACTTCACCGAGATCGAGCCGGCCCTGGCTTATCTGCGTGAAAAAGGCGCGCCGATCGTGATCAAGGCCGACGGCCTGGCTGCCGGTAAAGGCGTGATCGTCGCCATGACCCTGACTGAAGCCGAAGACGCGGTACGCGACATGCTCGCCGGCAACGCTTTCGGTGACGCCGGTTCGCGTGTGGTGATCGAAGAGTTCCTCGACGGTGAAGAAGCTTCATTCATCGTCATGGTCGACGGCAAAAACGTTCTGCCGATGGCCACCAGCCAGGACCACAAACGTGTTGGCGACGGCGACAGCGGCCCGAACACTGGCGGCATGGGTGCTTACTCCCCTGCCCCGGTGGTCACCGCCGACGTGCACAAACGCGTGATGGATCTGGTGATCTGGCCGACCGTGCGCGGCATGGCTGAAGAAGGCAACGTCTACACCGGCTTCCTCTACGCAGGTCTGATGATCGACAAGGCCGGTAACCCGAAAGTCATCGAGTTCAACTGCCGTTTCGGTGATCCGGAAACCCAACCGGTGATGCTGCGCCTGCAATCGAGCCTGGTGCTGCTGGTTGAAGCTGCACTGGCGCAGGCGCTGGACAAGGTTGAAGCGCAGTGGGATCCGCGTCCAAGCGTCGGCATCGTGCTGGCCGCTGGCGGCTACCCGGGCGACTACGCCAAAGGCGCGGCGATCAATGGTCTGGAGGCTGCGGCCAGCCTGGAAGGCAAAGTCTTCCACGCCGGCACTGCGCTGAAGGACGGTCAGGTTGTCACCGCCGGTGGCCGCGTGCTTTGCGCCACTGCCATGGGCGCCAGCGTCAGCGACGCGCAACAGCAGGCGTACAAGCTGGCAGCGGCCATCGACTGGGAAGGCTGCTTCTATCGCAAGGACATTGGCTACCGCGCCATTGCCCGTGAACGTGGCGAAACCCAGGAATAAGCTGCACACCAAGTCCGGCGAAGGATGCCCTTCCTCGCCGGGCTGTTCCGCCGTCGCGCATCGTTATATTCTGGCATCAACCTACGAAGGGATTTCGCCGTGCGCTGGCTCAGGATTGCCATAAGCTTCACCGTCACGCTGCTGACCTTGCTCTGCATGCTTCCGGCCCAGGCCGCGCAAGGCAGTGGCTGGTCGGTATTGCTTGATAATCAGGGCAATCTGCAATTAAGCGACATCCGTTCCGCTCGCTACACCAATCAATTCAGCCCCATCGACCTTGACCGCCTCACCGCGGCCGAGCCCGATGGCGCCTTGTGGCTGCGCTTCCGGCTGGCGCCGGGCAAGCACGAACAAGTGCTGCGCGTCTTCGCCCCCGACCTGTCGCACCTCAATCTGTACGTACTCGACGGCGACCAGCTGATCGAGCAACGCAACACCGGCACCGACCAGCCCCAGGCCGAACGGCCGTTGCCGAGCAGCGACTTCATGCTGCCGCTGCCGCAAAGCGACAAACCCCTCGACGTTTATCTGCGGATGGTTTCCGACCATCAGTTGCGCCCGCACATCACCCTGCAATCGGCGGTGATGAGCGCGGCCAATCATAATCAGACGCTGATCTTCGGTTTGCTGTTCGGCTGTCTCGGCATGCTGCTGCTGCATAATCTGGTGCGTTACGCCTATTCCCGTTCGCGCAGCAGCCTGTGGCTGGCGGTGTGCGAAGGGCTGCTGGGCCTCAGTCTGTTGTTGTTGCTCAACCTCGCCGGCCCGTGGCTGCCGAACTGGCACGCGATCCAGACCCCGGGCGCCTATCTGGCCTTGCTGCTGACCGCCCCGGCCGGGTTGATGTTCGCCTTGCGCTTCTTCGCTCCACTCGGCCCGCACCCGCTGAACAAACTGCTGCTGGGCGACATCCTGTTCATCGTGACCTGTAGCTTGCTGCTGTTGTTCGTCAACACCCTGCCGCTGAACATCATCACTTACGCGCTGGTGGCGCTGGCCGGCCTGAGCATGTTGCTGGTCGCCTCCTATCACTGGCAGAAAGGCTACCGCCCGGCACGCCTGTTCGTGGCCGCGATGGTGGTGTTCAACATCGGTACGCTGATCATTCTTCCGGCGCTGCTGGGGCTGACGCTGGTCGCACCGCAAGGCTTGATCATGACGTTGATGGCATTCATCTGCGTCAGTGGCCTGCTGATGAGCATTGCGCTGGGCGAGCGTCAGCGCAGCATCACCGAAAGCCGTTTCAGCATCAGCCGCGACCTCGCCGCCAGCAATGCCGAGATCAACGCCAAGGCCGAATTCCTCGCCAAGATCAGCCATGAGATCCGCACCCCGATGAACGGTGTGCTGGGCATGACCGAACTGCTGCTCGGTACGCCGCTGTCGGTCAAGCAACGTGACTACGTGCAAACCATCCACAGCGCCGGCAACGAACTGCTGACCCTGATCAACGAGATCCTCGACATCTCCAAGCTCGAATCCGGGCAGATCGAACTCGACGACGTGCAGTTCGACCTCAACGCCTTGATCGACGATTGCCTGAGCATCTACCGCGCCAAGGCCGAACAACAGAATGTCGAGCTGATCAGCTTCATTCAGCCGCAAGTGCCACGGGTGATCAGCGGCGACCCGACGCGTCTGCGCCAGACCCTGCTGAGCCTGTTGGAAAACGCCCTGAAGAAAACCGAAGAAGGCGAGGTGCTGATTGTGGTCGCCCTCGACGAGCGCAGCAGCAAACCGCGCCTGCGCATCGCCGTGCAGGACAGTGGCGCACCGATGGAACAAGAAGAGCGCGACGCGCTGATGCACGCCGAACTGCACAGCAAGCACTTTCTCTCGGCCAATCGACTGGGCGGCAATCTGGGCCTGGTGATCGCGCGGCAACTGATCCGTTTGATGCAAGGTGAATTCGGCATCAAGAGCGGCACCAATCAGGGCAGCACCCTGTGGCTGACCCTGCCGCTGGACCCTGACCGCCTCGAACATCCAACGTCCGATCTCGACAGTCCGCTGCAAGGCGCACGGGTGCTGGTGGTCGACGACAACGACACCTGCCGCAAAGTCCTCGTACAGCAATGCAGCGCCTGGGGCCTCAACGTCAGCGCCGTGCCATCGGGCAAGGAAGCGCTGGCGTTGCTGCGTACCAAGGCGCACCTGCGCGATTACTTTGATGTGGTCCTGCTCGATCAGAACATGCCCGGCATGACCGGCATGCAACTGGCGGCCAAGATCAAGGAAGACCCGAGCCTGAACCACGACATTCTGCTGATCATGCTCACCGGCATCAGCAACGCGCCGAGCAAGATCATTGCGCGCAATTCGGGGATCAAACGCATCCTTGCCAAACCGGTGGCCGGCTACACCCTCAAGACCACCCTGGCGGACGAACTCAACCAGCGCAACAAAGGTCAGGTAGTGTTTCAGCCACAAGTGGTCACCCCGGCCACAGCGGCGAAAGTGCCCAGCGACTTCCGCATCCTCGTCGCCGAAGACAATACGATTTCCACCAAAGTGATTCGCGGCATGCTCGGCAAACTCAACCTGCAACCGGATACCGCCAGCAACGGCGAAGAAGCGCTGCAAGCGATGAAAGCCCAGCGTTACGATCTGGTGTTGATGGATTGTGAAATGCCGGTATTGGACGGTTTCTCCGCGACCCAGCAATTGCGTGCGTGGGAAGTCAGCAACCAACGGATCCGCACGCCGATCGTCGCGCTGACGGCGCACATCCTCGCCGAGCACAAGGAGCGCGCGCGACAAGCGGGGATGGATGGGCACATGTCCAAACCCGTCGAGCTGTCGCAGTTGCGCGAATTGATCGAGCACTGGGTTGCCCAGCGTGATCAGCAGAACCGGGCCACCCCACTACCGTCCTGAGCCGACAGACTGTTTGGCGCCTGATAGACTCCCTCGACTTCCCTCGCCAGTGAGCTTGCCCAATGCTCCACGTGTTATTCAGCGTTTACCTGAAGATGCTGGTGCTCTACAGCCCGTTCTTCGTGTTGTCCTGCTTTATCAGCCTGACCCGGGGTTATTCGCGCAAGGAGCAACGACGCCTGGCCTGGAAAGTAGCCATCGCCACCCTGGTCTCCAGCGTCTTGCTGTATCTGTTCGGGCGGGTGATTTTCGATGTGTTCGGCATCACAGTGGATGCCTTCCGGATCGGCGCCGGCAGCGTGCTGTTCATTTCGGCGCTGGGCATGGCCCAAGGCAAGTCAGTGGTGCAAACCGACAATGTGCAGCAGGACGTGACCATCGTGCCGCTGACCATTCCGCTGACCGTCGGCCCCGGCACCATCGGTGCGCTGCTGGTAATGGGCGTCAGCCAGCCGCACTGGGACGACAAACTCACGGCGATCATGAGTATTGCCCTGGCCAGTTTCACGGTGGGCGTGGTGCTGTATCTGTCGAACCGCATCGAGCGGATTCTCGGTGATCAGGGCTTGCAGATCGTCAGCCGTCTGATGGGTTTGTTTGTCTGCGCCCTGGCGGCGCAGATCATCTTCACCGGGGTCAAAGGCTATCTGGTGCCCTGAGAGCTGACGCCGGGGTAATGACCGCACAGCAAAACGCCGCGAACGCTATCGTTCGCGGCGTTTTGCTGTCGGCCTGACTTAACCGGCGCTCGCCGGCTCTGCCATCAGCGCCTGCAACGTCACGTTTTTCGTGCGCACGTTGCCGGCCTGCAAGCGCTGCACCCATGTCGATATGGCATGGGATTGCTGTTTTTTGAACGCGAGGAAGACCTCGCCACGCAACGTCACGTCAGCGGCACAGACATCTCGGAAGATCAGGCTGTGCTCACTGTCCGGGTCAACGATCAGCAGATGATCCCCGATGATCTCGAACAGCAGTTTTTCCGGCGAATCAAAATCCCAGATCAGCTTGCCCGGCACCGCCGGCACTTCACCCAGCGCATGCCGGCAGTCGATGATCAGCGAGTCGAGCCGCAACCAGGCGGCCTTCGACAGCTTGCAGGTGACGTTACCCTGTCCCAGACGCAGCACC
This sequence comes from Pseudomonas sp. FW305-7, assembly GCF_058786735.1. Taxonomy (NCBI): domain Bacteria; kingdom Pseudomonadati; phylum Pseudomonadota; class Gammaproteobacteria; order Pseudomonadales; family Pseudomonadaceae; genus Pseudomonas; species Pseudomonas sp. FW305-7. The sequence continues at coordinate 42,390 of NZ_JBYSZA010000031.1, read as the reverse complement.
ATCGTGTTGACGTCATCGGGAATCAACGGCAGCAGATCATCCAGCCTGTTCTGCCCCGCCACGGTCACCACGTGAGCATCGCGCTCCAGGTAGTCGAACTTCCCGAGGCTGTGCATGCCCGGGTAAACCTGCACCGTGCCATCCCGAGGTTCGTGCAGCAACACCTTGGTTGGCGCCTCGCTCTGTGACGGGTTTTGCGTGCCGAGCAACGCGAAGTCAGTGGGCAGGGTGTTACTGGTGATGTGCAGCAGCCTGGCGCTTTGCACGTCATACCATTGCAGGCTGTCAGGCGCGGATTCGACGGTAACGAAATCTTCGTGATCCACCTCGCTCAACAACCCTTGCAACCGTGCAACCAGAGAGCCGTCCTGCGACATCACCCAATGCCGATTGACCGCACAGACCACCTCCGGCGCCTGATAGCGCAGCTTCATCGACACGCCCTCGCGTGTTGTGCCATATAACCCGGAGCCATCAACACGCACTTCAGCAAACTGCCACTCGGCCCACTCCTGGCTCGGGGTCGGCAGTGCGTCTGCCTCTAACAGCTGCGAACCCTTGCCGAAAGCACGGTCGAGGTTCTGCGGCTCAATCAGTTCCTGGCTCCAGATCTCGCCACTGGACAGATTGAACAACCAACCGGCCTTGTTATCCGGCGTCAGGCCCAGCAGGCGCACTTCCTGGTCGCGCCCCAGGTCACACAACAGTAGGCGGTCATTCACAAACCAGGCGTTGAGGTTGCCGTTACCGGCGACGTTGCGTAACCCGACAATGGCGAAACTGTCGACTGGATAGCGCTTGGCGACCGACGCCAGCGCCAGCCACCATTGCGACCGATCCTTAAGCCATTGTTCACCGAGGCCGCCCAAGAGCAGATCGCCCTGGATGGTCAGATTGAAGAAGCGTCCAGCATCGTCGATTACCAGATACCCCCCGTCGACGGCCACCACCTGCGTCAACCCTTCGGGCTCGATCCAGCGGTTGGACCATTGCGCCTGGCCCTGCGTAACGGCTCGCTGCTGGCGGCACAGGGTCTGGTCGATCCGGTTGTAAACGAAGAACACATCAGCGTCGTCCGACATCGGCATCAGTACCAGATCGTTGAGGTTCCTGATCGAATTTTTCCAACCGCGAGCATGACGAGCCAGCGGCTGTGGATGGATCAGCAGTCGATCTGCACTGCGGATCCATACCAGGTCGCGCTTGTCCGTAGCGAATGCCCAACTGACCGAAACATAGGCCGCCGGCTGCCAGTCCACAACCGTGAACTCTTCCTTCTCGGGTAACACAGGGGCGGTCAGATACTGGCCCAATAACAATGACCAGTCGGCCAGCGTATCACTGGCAAACGCGATGGACTGCAGCTCACGGTGCAGATCGTAAGTCACCGAACTGAGCAGCAACTGACCGTCATGGATCAGATAACTCAACTCGCGCGGGCCATCGACATCGCTGACGGTTTGCACAAAATGAATCACGCCGTGGGCATCGGTCTGGAACTTGCCAATCGTGCTGTCGCCTTCGGCGAGCAGTAGACGGTATCGATACTTGAGCAGGCCGCTGAGTGCATCCACCTGCCAGATATCGTAGCTGTCCGTTACGCAGAAGTACGCATAGCCACCGGCGACCAGCGCCAGTTGCGCCTCCTCGGTGTCCCCGGCGTCCTCGGTGCGGATGTACAGAAAGCGCTCTTCGTGGGCGTCATACCAGGCTGTGACGTGACGGGGCTGCTGCGGTGATTCGAACGGGATCAGCCAGTCATGAATCGGTGTGTAGGGCAGCAGCAGACGATGCTCGCCAGCCAACGCTTTGTAGTGCTCGAGCAACGCCTGCTCATCGAGCCCGGCGGGCGCACTCTGTTCGAGGATGTCCAGCTGACGCTTGACCTGATCAACGTAAAACAGTTGCTGACCGGCCGTGCGGATCAGCACGGCATGAGCCCCATGACCGGACAATTTCACGTGAACATCGCCGATGTACAGATCACCCCGTTCGATGCGGATATCCGCTTCACCGGCCCAGCCCGCCTCCAGCACCCAGCGGCAACTTTTCAGACTCGGCGACTGCAACTCGACGTTGGCGCCGCGATTGAGCACCAGTGTGCAGGACGCCCCGGCGCTGGAAATTTTGTAGGAGACTTTGCCTTTCCAGGCACTTGGCAGCGACGGCACCACGAGCGTGCGTTCGACCGCGTCCAACTGCACTTCGAGGGTGGTCTCGCGATAATCGGCAAACAGTCGCTGCACGATGTAATCGGAAGGAAACGAATAAAACGAAAACCGGAACAGCCATGTACCGTCCGCCTGAATTTTTTCCAGACGCCGAGCCGTATCGAATCCACTGTCGTGGCGCCAGTTGGCAAACGGCAACGCCTTGTACTCGTAGCCGTAGCAAGTCTGCGGTGTGCACGGCAGCACGATGGTCTGCCCGGCGGATGGCGTAAAGGCGATCTCTCCCGGCAGGTGCAACTGCTGGCGGATATCAATCGCCCGGGCATAGTCGACGTCGTAGTCCGGTACACCGAAGTGGTCACGTAACGGGTACAGCTTCGGGCTGTCGAGGTGCAATTTGCCCTTGCCCAGATCAATGCGTTTGACCAGCAGCGAAGGCTGCACAGTCCAGACCCCAAGAGTGGCATCGAAGCGGTATCCGACTCCGCGATAAGCGTGCTCCAGGTCAGCGAAGAATTTGCCGACGGCCTGCGCATCACGCGCAATGCCGGCAAAGCCCTGAGCGAGTGCCGCGACACCGACAGCAAGGCCGCCGACGATCACGCCGACCCCGCCCAAAACCGCCGCCGCCGTCGAGGCTCCGGTCAATGCCGCACCCACACCCGCCCCTGTCAATGCCAGGCTGGCCGAGTCAAAAGCCAATTGAGTGCCGAACTGAGCCTTTTCGACATCGTCCTCGGCAGTCGCCAACTGATAGATATCAAAGCCGACGTTAGCCAGCCCCAGCACAGCGCCGACACCCTCATTGGCGGCGTGGCCCAGCGCTTCGCTGACCACCGGCGCCACGGTGCGAGCGATAACCTTTTCTTCGTTGAGTGCCGTGCGCACCAGACGAATCAGTCCGACCACGTCCACCACGTTGCCATGCACCAACTGTGCATAGTTGACGTAAGCGTGCAGGCGCACGGCTGTGGTCAGCGTGCGACCCTCGCCTTCGCGGCTGCGCAACGCGTTCATCAACGCTTGAATGGTGAAACCGGCATTAAGGGTATGCACGCTGCCGGCCTCGGTCGGATCGATCACGCCCGTCGTCGGCTGCGGTTTGCGCGCCAGATTGGAAAACTGCTCGGACAGCCAGGTCTTGATCCGCAGCAGTCGATGGTCTTCGCTGAGCACTTCAACCACGTGTTCAGGCTTCGACGGATCAATCAGGCTCAGTCGATACTTGCCTTCGGGCGTGACCTCAAGGGTGTCGAACAACGGCACCAGCGTGCTTGCCGAAGGATGCAGCTCTTGCAGAGCCGTCGTCGCCTCAGCCATTTGCTGGCCCCACCAATGGCTGTCCAGCCCCAGCAGGCTTCGCCCCAGATGCGCATTGTCGGCCAACGACCGCCCATGTGCGCTATTCAAACGCTGGCGCAGCTTTTGTGCCGGTTGTCCCGGCAACGGGTCCGCTGTCAGGACTTTGGCCACTTCATACCCGGCCGACAGCGGCAAGGCCGCTATTCGTTCACCGTCCAGTTCGACCAGATCGAAGGTCGGCCGGGTATCGGCACCGTACGCGGCATAGTATTTCGCCATGCCCATCTTCAGCAGAAAATGCTCGAGCGCCGTCTTGAACATGACGGGATTGGTGAACTCGAAGACGCCGAAATTAGGGTCATAAAAGTGATAGGTGCTGACCTTGTCCACCACCGTTTTTGCCACCAGCATCGAATGATTGTCAGAGTTGAGCATCAGCGTACGGTTGGTCGCGTGGTTTTCCAGCGCAGTGGTGATCTGCGCCAGATCACCCCGACTCAAGGACGTGCCGACCTCGCCCAGTGGTGTTCCTCGCATTTCTTCCAACGCTTCTACAAAGGCAATCGAATCACTCTGCTGCGGCTCGAGAATGGCCAGATAACAACGTTCGCGCAGACGATGGGACGCCGTCTCGCCTTGGGTCAGGGCGGCGCTCATCATCAACGCCAAGGGGTAGCAGCGCGCGCCGATGGTCTCGCCGAGACCGTTGCGCATCAAATCCTGCGGTACCGGCTGGACGCTGCTGGCATTCATCTGAGCAAAGACCTGATCCACCCGCTCACCGATCTGCAAGCGATGCTCTAGGGTGGCGACCTGCTGGATCTGCGCCACATAACGGCCCCACTGTTGCAGGGTATGTGCCTTCGTCAGCGCGCCCTTCTTCAGCTCCAGCGCACTGGTCGATGGCGTTGAAGCGTCGATGACGTCAGCGGCCAGACCGTGAAGAAAGGCAGAGTCCTTGCGTTGATAAAGATGTCGCTCGATAGCCGCGTAACGACTCGATGCGCCGAGGTCGCGAACACCGTTGGCGAGGTTATCCAGAGCACCGCTGAATGTCGCGAAGTTCTGGTTATGCAGTGAATCCATCCCCAACAACGCGCCCAGTGCCAGACGCTGCAGCGGAGTCGTCTGGACAACGTCCAGTTCTCCATGCCCCAGCCCGGCCAGCACTTCGTCCAGCCCCAGCGTCTGGAATTTTGCATCGTTTGGAAACACGGGTGGCCGTGCACTGGCAGGTTGCTGCTTGATCGACTGACGATCGGCGAAGCTCAGCGGCAGCGGTTGCTCAAAGGTGATTGCACCGTTATGCCCTTCGCGCATCGCGTTGATGAAGGGTTCGCCAAGTCCATCGACCAGGCGCTGCAAGACATCAGTGAGCAACACCGCGCGTCCTTCGATCAACGGCCAGCCGTGTTCAAACTCAAGGGTCGAGCCCTTGAGCAATTCGCCGAGATCACCGTTGTAGCGGGTCGTATAATCGCCGGCGCTCCAGCTTTCCTTCTCTATTTTCAGCCAGTCCGCGTCGTTTTCCGTGTTGTCTTTCCAGGAGTGATCCAGTTCCTCTTCGGTGGACCGGTTGACCGAGGCATAACGGGCAATGGCCGACTCTGCGTTGATCATGGCGGCCTGCGAATCACTGAAATGCACCATGGCGTAATCGGCCATGCCATCAATGACCGCACCGGGGCCGGTCAGATAGATGGTGCCCTCGCTGCCAGGACGGATGCCATCACTGAAGTAAGTTGCGGCGGAAAATGCCAGAAATCTTGCAGGAATCTCCTGAATATCCGGGAGTGCGCCCAGTGAACCGTAGAATTTCTCCAGAATAGACTCGGCCAGCTTCCACCTGGTTTGACCATCGGTCAATGCGATACCGCGCTGCGTCGCCAGCAGCATCGTGGCATCGATCAGTTGATAGTTGAACCGGATACGTTGAATAACCGTTTGCAACGTGGCAGAGCCGGCGTGAGCCATCAGGAACGCGTTATTGATCTTCTGGCCTTCGGATACGGCACGCAGCATGAACGGGCGGGCCTGCAAATCGGTCGGTGCCTGAAACACCTGACTCAGTGCAGGAGAACTTTTCGCGAATGTCCGCAGCGCCGGCAAATGCTCTTCCGGAATGCTCATCAAGTGACCTTCGGAGTTTTTACGCCCCGGCATCCAGCCAGGGTTTTCATTCAGCAACAACTGCAAGACGCCGAGGCGCTCACTCGTCCCCATTGCCTGAACATCGACACCGCCCATTTTTTCCACCAGGGGTGGCAGGTTATCCACATCGGCATAACTGCCACTCTCGGTATACAGGGCTTCAAGACGAACGACGTCGGATGCCGCCGCAAGATTGCCGCGCAAGCGCATTTCACGCTCGTAGATATCCTGGAGTTGCAACGGTACTTCGCGCGTGTCCAGATCACGCAAATTGAAGCCGGCCTTGGCCATTTCCTGCATGCTGGCGCGATTACGTTCACGGAGTGCTTCGAGCGCATCGGCATCCTGGCCATAGGCGCGAACCAGCAAGTCGATTCGCGCATCATCGGCGGTGCCGCCGTTTGCCACGGCGGCATTGATGTGGGCGTACATTTGTTGCTTCAGAACAATCGCCCGTGCCTCGTAATGGTCAGCCAGTTCTGTTGGCGTAAGATCCTGGCCTGCGAATTGACCCAAGGCATCGGCCTTGGCGGCATCGACAATCAGCTTGTTGGTTTGATGCGCCAGCAGCGCATCACTGTCGTACCAGAGATTGAACGTGTAACCGTGATCCGCCAGCACCTGTTTCCAGATATTGAGGTAATCGCACTGAATGGCGCCCAGGCCACCACCCAACCAGGCAAAATGCAGCTTTTTGGGTACGGCGCTCGTCGGAGTTTTCAGCAACGCAATGCCCGATTGAACACGTGATTCGAACCCTTGCACTTTGTCGTAGATTTGCCCTGCCGCCGAAGACGCCGGAAGTTCGCCATCGCGGCGGACCCGCCCCTTGCCGAGCATTTGTTCAAGTGTCTGACGGAACAATCCCAACGGTTCAGGTAGTTGCGACGAATCTGTTGCGGCCACGCAAGCGAAGTAATAACGCAACATCGCCTCATAACTTTTGTTGCCTTTATGAGCGACTAGCGCCGTTTCAAGATCCGCCAGCTTGAAAAGTTTTACGAATTCGACTTCACCATTAACGCCTTGAACATTGCGCATAATTTCCAACTCATCAGATTAACCAAAGAGGACACGCTAACGATTGAAAACAGCGAATTCAAACCGCAAAAGATTCAATTATTTTCCGGTACTTGAAAAACTCGCACCGGCAAAATCCGGTAACTTCGCCTTTTTGGAACTTCATATTTCATTCCGGCACCAAAGCCACTTGAACCCCAACAAATACGGAGCAACCGCACACACTTCATCATCATTTAAAATAAAAAAGGCCGTGAACTTATTGTTCACGACCTTACACTTTTAATTCTCCTTTATATGTCAGATGTCGTTATTAAAGAACGCCGCAATTGTGACCTCCCCATTATTACCCTGACGCTGTTCCAAAACATTCAGCCAGTGATCCAGCAGTAACCTCTCGTACTGACCGTCGACGTTAATGCTGATTTGCACCGGCACCCCCGATGCACCGTCTTCGGGTTTGACGTCACGCACAATCAGCGTGTGCGCATTGTCCGGATCGCTGAACAGCAAGTGCCCGTCGACCAGCGACACCAGTAGATGTCGGCAGTCGGCCATGTCCAGAACCAGCGTACCGATGACCGACTCTTCAGCGCCCTCTGGCTGTCGGGGATCGAGCACGATACAGTCCAGCCGCTGCCAGGCTTCGTCCGAGATCCGATAGGTCGATGCCTGCGCACCGAACGTCAGTAGCAACTTGTCGACGCCATCGGGCAGCATCGCCACGACATCGCTGACCACGCCGTTCATTTCCAGGGTCAGTACCTCTTTTTCACGCTGGGCATAGCTGTTCCCAAGCCAGATATCAGGCGCCGCACCACGACTGAAGATCAGCCCGTCCACCGGGTCGAAGAGCATCGGTACCGACGCGTTGCGCGTCCCCAGAAACACCGCCCATTGGCCATCCGCACGCCCGGCGACGTCGAACAGACGATCCAGTTGCGGCACGTAGTATTTGTAACGATTTCCGGCGTTTTCCACGGTCAGCACCGGCGCGTGGGTTTGGCCCTGCAGCAGTGTTTTCAAACGTGCCTGCAACTGTGTCGGCGTTTGCCCCGGAAGATACGACCACTGATTTTCCACGCTGATGACAAGCGCGGGCTGCTGATCCAGCAGTTGCAGATTCACCCCATCGCGAGTGCACCCGAGCAGGCCTTGTCCGTGTGCCGTCACCTCGGCAAACGTCCATTGCGCCCAGACCTTCTGTGCCACTGGCAAGCGTTCGGGACGCAGCAGTTGCCCGCCGGCAAACGCAGAATGCAATGCATCGATCCGGACCAGCGTCTGACGGTAGAGTTGCCCCGCCGAAACATCCAGCAGCCAGGCGGCCTGTTGATCAGGGGTCAGCCCCAGCAGCGACAGTTCCCTGCCGTGGCCGATGTCCGCCAACAGAAGCCGCTCACCGACGCACCACGCCGCGAGAACGCCACTGCCAGATACATTGCGCAAACCGATAATCGGGAACGGCGCCTCTTGCGTGGTTTTCATCAACGCGGGAAGTGCCGCCAGCCAGTCCGGGTGGCTGGCGAGCCAGCGCTGGCCGACACCGACGAATTTCAGCGAGGCATCGCGGTCGACTTCGAACAGTCGTCCGTCCGCTCGGGTGGCGATGTACCGACCGCCAAGCGAAGCGACTTCAACGACATCCGTCTCGAGAATGTCATCGATAAAACCGCCCGGGTCGTTCGGGTCGCCGTAACTGCGAATCAGCGCTGTCCGGTGCTTGTCGAAAAACAGCTGGCTTGATGCATCGGCCTGATCCCACATCAGCATGGCACGTTCGGGCGAACCACTGTCATCGCGAAAGAACGCGTTGTCGTGCAAACGAATCCACACCGAATACTGGAACTCACTAAACAGATGCACACGCCCGTTCACAAACGGAGTGGGTTTCCAGGTGCTGATCGACTCAGCCATGGCTGGCGTTCCGTCATCGAAGGTTTGCTCTGGCTGCAAGCGCTCGATCCACAGGCTCCAGTCCTGTTCGTCATTGGCAAACACCCGATCGTGGCGCCAGGTTTCCCAAGTGTTGATGCCGACGAGTGTCAGGCTCTGGGCGGCGATCACATAATCCATGGTCATGTTGGCGCCGAACGTTGTCCTTTTGCTGATGTGTTGCGTCACCCGCAGTTGCCCGTCAGCGAATTGCTCGACAGCGCTGATCGTTGAACCGCCGTCCGCGTTCATCAGCCGATAGCGGTGATTGACCGTGCCGGTGACGGTGTCGACACGCCAGAGGGTGGGATGGTCAGGGTGGTAGAACCAGGCGTGTTGACCGCTGACGCCGCCGAGCAGAAGGCCTTCATTGACCGCCTTCGGCAAATCCCGGGCATACAGCACCCGATCATTCGCGGTGTCGAAGTAAGCCGTGGTGAACACCGGTTGAGCTGCCGGCGTAAAAGGCACCTTGAACTTGTACAGCGGAAGGTAGGCCGCGGCCAATCGCTGCGCCTTGGCCAGTTGACGGATCCGCGCCAGAGCTTTCGGCAGACTGCCACGGTCTTCAAGGGTCACCCCAAAGGCGCCTTCGCCCGGCGCCACGCTGTTGTCCTCGACCGTGATGGACAGCAGACTCAAGCGCTTGCCTGTGCGATCAACCTGAAACAGCTCGCCACCGGCCAGACTGAGAAAGTCCACGCGCCCATCCAGCCGTATGCCGTCGATCAGCAGGGAGTCGCCCTCAAAGTGAATCTGCGTGTCTTTGACCCACGGTGCGTTGACCGCCCATTGACCAGGTGCGGCCACTTTCAGTGCAACGGTCACCAATCCCGGGGTCAGCCTGAGCTGAGACACTCCCGTCGAGCGGGCAGTGATTTCGTAGCTGATGAATGTGTGCCACTCCGGTGGCAGTTGCGGCACCACCAACTGGCGAACCAGGGCATCCAGTGTCACGACTATTTTCGTCGGCTGGCAGACCGGCGTCAGCTTGTAAAGAATGTGCGGAATCGGCGTATTGGCAAAGAAATAGAAACGTCGGTTGCCCTGTTTGTCGAGTTCCAGCTTATCCACGGCGCTGTTACGCAAATGGGGGTATTGGGTTTCGATACGCGGATTCAACAAGTGCTGGATCAACGCGCCGGGGTTAACAACCGATAAAAGATCCGGCGAGCTGATCTCACTCGATGTCAGCGGTTCGCGCTCCAACTCTCCGGCGCTGGGCTGATACGGGTAACCGGCTGTGCCAACCTGATACTCATAAGCGTAATAACAGCCCGGCGTGCAGGGCAGTACCACGGTGTGCAGCTCATCGGGCGAGGGGCGGATCAGGCCGATGACCTGCGGCAACTCCAGCGCCTCACGGATATTGATCGCCTGACTCAGCCGCTGCGGACTCGGGTCGATCTGCGGCAGTTCCAGGCCACCGCGAGTCATTGGGTAAAACTTCTGACTGTCGAAGCGGATCTGATTGCCGTGCAAATCGAGATGAGTGATCACAGCCTCCGGCTCGAAACTCAGCACACCATCCTTGCGCGTGTAGGCGCCTTGCCCGTAGGCGTCCTGAATCTTGCGCAGATGCGCGCCCACAGCCTGCGCCTTGTCGCTGATCTGCCCGAGGTTGCTGGCGATGGCCGTCGCACCAATGCCGACACCGAGCAACGGCACCGACAGAAACGTTGCCGCAGCGCCTGCGGCTCCACCGACGGCCAGGGCGAAAATATCCAGCCCCAATGCCGCGACATCAAACGCCAGTTGCGTAGCGAATCGCGAACGCTGCTCCTGGTTTTGCGCGACGCTCAGTCCATAGATGTCGAAACCGATATTGACCAGGGAAAATCCGACCCCAACCCCCGTCGACACACGCCCCAACAGTCGTCCAGACATAGACGACTGACGCAGCGCCAGTGCCTGCTCGCTCGCCGCCACCTGTCGCACCAAACCGATGATCTGCGCCGTGTCACTCAATACGCCATAGCCCAGTTGGGCATAGTTGACGTAGACCTGCACTTGCAGGGCGATCGACAACGCCGGTACTTGCGCGTCGCCGGCCAGGTAGTCGCGATGGCGCATCTCCGTGATCAGCGTCTGGATCGCAAAGGCAAAACTCAAGCGACTGCCGCCGTCGGCTTCGCTCGCGCCGCTGTCCCTGCCAGCCAGTGTTTTTACCAGGCGCTGCAGGTGCTGTTTGATCTTGCTGAAGCGCACATCGACGGTGGTGACCTTGAAGGTATTTTTCGGCTGGCGCGCGTCGACCAAGGTCAGCGAATACCCTGCCCCGGGGGCTTTTTCCACTGTCTCCAGCAAGGGCAGGTATTCACGCCCCAGCTTGTACTCGCTGCGCAACCGTGTGGTCGCCTCATCGAGTGCCTGCGCCCAGTAGCGGGCATCAAGTTGCGCGAGGCTGGCGCCCATGCGCGAGTTGTCACCCAGCGAGCGCGTGCGTCCGACAGCTTGCTTTTCCCAGACCGAAGCGCCTTGAGCATCAGTGATCACGCCGTTTTGCAGAAAACGACCGATCTTCACGTTCGACGACAGCACCTTGTCGGCAATCCTCGCCGCATTCAACTCGGTCACCTTGAACTGCGCCGCGTCGAGCTCACCCAGGCCATAAAGACGCGCTATCGCTCCGTCACCATCACCCAAGTAGCGTTCCATGCCCAATTGCAGCTCGCGTACCCCGTCAAAGCCGAAGATCGCAAAGTTGGGATCGTAAAAACGATAGACAACCTCACCCCTGAGCAAAACCTTGGCCAACAACAGCGCATGATCACCGGTATTGAGCAGCAGCATCGCCGGCGCGGTTTTCGCCTCCAGCGTCTGCACGATACTGTCCAGGCCATGCACGCCCTGCGGTGTACCCACCTCGGTCGCGGTGACTTCGTGCAACTCATCCAGCGCCAGCAGTAATGCCCGCGAATCAGGGTCGTCCGGCGACAGGCCGGCATTGGCCACCCGACCGATCAGCGCACGCTCGGCCGACTCGCCCAGCCCCAATGCCGAGGCCATCAGCAACGCCAACGGATAGCAGCGACGACCCGGATCGCCACCGGTGCGCATCAGCAGATCCTGCGGCATCTGCCGCGCGGACACCGCGCCGGCCTTGAAAAACACGTCTCGTACCTGCCCGCCGCGCTGGAGGATTTGCGTGTGATATTCGCGCTGTGCAGTGCTGTTTATCTGCCCGATACGCTCGCGCCATTGGGTCAGCGTCAGCGCTTCGTTCAACGCGAGCACCTTGAGCTCTTGCGCGGTGTGCGGGTCAGGTTGGGCAAGGCGCGTAACGCCGCTCTCAAGTACTGGCGCCTGCCGCTGATGCAGGGCGGTTTCGATGGCGTGGTAACGGGCGAACACGCCAGCCTCTGTGGTGTCCCGGGCGATGTTCGACACCTCCTGCCACACCTTGCCGAATCCTTCGGCATCCAGAGTCGTGGCGCCGAACACGCCCCCCAGCATGACGCGCAACAACGGGCTCAGGTGCTCGACACCGAGCGAGCCATGAGCAACGCGAGTGAACAGTTCGTTGAGGTTACTGGTGGACTCGGCGCCCAGCGAAACCGGGAGGTCACTGACGGGTTGCGCAAGAATCTGCTGACGGCTGTCGAAACCGATGGAAAACGCTTTATCGAAGTTGATATCGCCGCTCAACTTGTCCTTCATGGCGCGGATGAACGGTTCGCCGAGGTCGTCCATCAGTTGTTGCAGCACGGCCGTCAACAGCACCGGTTTGCCTTCGATTACCGGCCAGCCTTGTTTGAAGGTCAGGGTTTGTCCTTTCAATAACTCGGCGAGATTGCCGGCGTAACGGGATTTGAGCTTGCCGGACTGCCACTTTTCCTGTTCTTTTTTCAGCCATTGCTCGGGCTCATCATTCACGGTCCAGCCGGTGATGTTTTCTTCCTCTGTGGATAAATTAAAGCCTTCAGTCAACTTGAGTTCTTTGCGAACGGCTGCCCACTGCTCAAGCAATAGATGTGTTTCGGTGTACTTACCGACGCCTGCACTCGCCGCAGACGGACCGGTCAATACAATCGTGCCGCGCGCTTCGGGGCGAATCCCGTCCGAGTAGTACTTGTGAATTGCAGCACCCAAGAGCCCCATGTAGCGCATATCCGCGTGGGAAAGTGTGATGCCCTGGGACTTTCTCTCCTCCAGCACCTCAACAATGATGTCCTCCACGCGACGAGCGTTTGCCCAATCAGCCCCTGTTGCAACCATCCGGCGGTCAACCTCATAAAGGCAGTCATAGTTGAACCGGATGACTTCCATAATGGACAGGGTCATGTCCGCGCCGGGATGCGCCAGCATATGAGCGTTCATTTCCCCTCTTGAAGGATCGCTAAACGCTGTACCCAATCGAATAGCGTCTTGGGGAACCCGACTGACTGGTGGGGGAACGAAAATGTCCTGAAGAGCGGGCTTACTACGTGCAAATGCGGTTAACGCCTCTTCATGACCTGCGGGAATTGCGCCTGTTTCGTTCTTGTACCGAAGGGGGTCCCGCCCTGGCATCAACTCCTGGTTGTGATCCAGCAACAGTTTCAATACCCAGAGTCGTTCGTCTGGATGGAAACCTGTTATATCGACGCCGCCCAACTTCTCGGCCAGCGGCGGCAAGTAGTCTATGTCGCTGTAACGACCACCTTCCAGATACTCGGCCTGCAACCGCACGACATCACTGGCCGCCGCGAAATTGCCGCGCATGGCGACTTCCCGCTGGTAGACATCCTGCAAAAAGTGCCCGGCAAATTCGTGGCGAACGTCACGCAAATGCAGGTCCGGCCCGACCATGTTCAGGTGCGTGTCCAGACACTTCTGGCGAAAGGCTTCGAGCGTTGCGCGATCCTTGCCGTAGGCGCGCACCATCAGGTCAATCCGCGCTTCGTCCGCGCGCCCGGCCCACTGTGGCTGGTTGAGATACGCAAACATCTGGTGCTTGAGGACGCGGGCGCGGTCTTCGATCATTTGGGCCAGGATGCTGGGTTTTGTGACTTGATCCCCTCCAGTTTCCATCGCATGAACCCTGGCGCTGTCGAGAATGACCCGGTTCATCTCGAAGGCCAGCAGAGCGTCACTGTCGTACCAGAGGTTGAAGGTGTAATCCTGCGGTTTCAGCACTTCGCGCCAGATGTTCATGTAGTCGCGCTGATTGACCCCGACTTCACTGCCTCCTACCCAGACGAAATGCATGATATTCGGCACCGGTGAACTGGCCCCGGACAACAGCGTCAGCGTATTGGTCAGCCGCGAAACATAGTGTTCCACCCGCGTACTGATCCGATCGATCAATGCTGACGCGGGTGTTTTGCGGTTACGGCGTATTGCTGTCATGACCTCTTGAAAGAGTTTCACCGCCAACAGCTTTTCATCCAGCTCGACCGTTTCAATCGATGACTGGTAGTGCTGGATAAGTGCATCGTATTGCATCGAGCTGGCGTACTTCTTCACTGCCCGGGATACGTCTGAAAACTCTTCTGGCGAAATAAACTCGGGGTGCTCTGTCTGACTTTCAAAATTTCTCATCACTTTCCGTCCTTGAATGAATATGCAGCCATGCGCTTTGGCGGAAAGTTATTGCGCAAGGGCCGCGTATTCAAACGTGAAGCGATTCAAGTGATGACCATCGAAACATCAGACGACATTCAAACTGTTCCGCCGAATACTCCGGCGACAATTGCATTCAAAGATTGCCCGTTGCAATAACGCACAAAGCCGCGAACCCGGAGGTTCGCGGCTTTGTTGTTTGCAGTGATTATTAATGCCAAAAGTCTTGACCAGATCTCACCGCAATCGAAGTTGCTTACAAATACTTCTGTGCCGCAGAGAAGTACGATCAGGTATTCGGCTTTTCACCATACCAACGCGGTGTATAGACCCAGTCACCACCCGTCGCCCGAGGAAACGTGCAGGTGGTGGACGAACCAATCAGCACCATCGTGCGCATGTCCACTTGATCCGGGGTCAGCGCGCCCAATGTCGTGGTCCGCAAGGTTTGCCCCGGCCGGCCAATGTCACGCCCTAGCACCACCGGTGTTTCAGGCGTGCGGTGCTGCGCGACGATTTCCAGCGCCCGACCCAGCTGCCATGGACGGGCGCGGGAGATCGGGTTGTAGAACGCCAGCGCCAGATCCGCCTCGGCGGCCAGATCCAGACGCTTTTCGATGATCGACCACGGCTTGAGGTTGTCCGACAGCGACATCACGCAGAAGTCGTGGCCCAGCGGTGCGCCCGCCTGCGCGGCGGTGGCCAGCGAGGCCGAGACGCCCGGGAGGATTTCCAGATCGACGCTGTGCCAGGCCGGATCATCCGACTCGTGCAACGCTTCGAGCACCGCCGCCGCCATGGCGAACACGCCCGGGTCACCGGACGATACGACAATCACCGAACGACCCTGAGCGGCCAATCTGAAGGCGTGGCGGGCGCGCTGCATTTCTTCGCGGTTGTCGGTGCAGTGCTGCACTTGATCGTCGCGGAACGGACCGGCCATGCGCACGTAGGTTTCGTAGCCGAGCACATCGGTGGCGCGGGCCAGTTCGGCTTTCACCGCTGGCACCATCAATTCAGCCGCGCCGGGGCCGAGGCCGATCACGGCCAGACGACCGCGTGGGCGGCCGACTTTCTCGACGTCCAAGGGCTGTTCGGTGATCGCGATTGCCATGGCGTTCGCCGTGACGACTTGCGCCTCCGGCACGGCAGCAAGCGCCAGTGCCTCGATGCCATCCTGTGCCGCGACAAAGCGTAACGGCACACCCAGTTCAAGCGCTGCTTCGCGCAGATTCGCCGCAGCCATTTCAGTATCGGCCGCCACCAGACAGGCCAAAGCCTGCATCGCGACTTTCGCCTGCTGCAACGCTGAGCGAACGGCATTCGGCAGGTCCGCCACTGCGCTGCTCACCGCCACCGCGACACTGCGCGGGTAAATCAGCAACTCATTGGCACTCGCTGCACGCTCGGCGCTGCCAACATGAATCGAGCGCTGCGCCTGCGGATCTTCCGGCAATTGCGCTTGCTCCAGCCACGGCGCCGCACCTTCGATGCGCACGCTGTGCCCGGCCAGCAGATCGGAAACAAAGCGCTTGCCCAGCTCCAGATCGGCCAGCGCATAACCGCTCGGCGGGTTGAGCAGGCAGGTGCCAAAACGCAATTCGCCACTGGTGGTGATCGCTGCGGCGACGTGCAGCCCGGCCGCGATTTCCCGCGCCATGACATTCACGCCACCGAGGCCTCCGAGCAGTGGCACCACAGCGCTGCCGTCTTCGGCGACGGCCAGCACCGCTGGTTCGGCGCCTTTTTCCAGCAGCAGTGGCGCCAGTGTCCGAATGACAATCCCGGCAGCGCACAGGGCAATGATCGGCGTGTCCTGTTGATACAACGCGCGCAGAGTCGCGCCGAATTCCTGATAGGTGCAGTCGGCGCCTTCAACCCTTCCGGCGAGGCCGTGGATCTGCGCGGCCGGGTACACCTGCTGAATCCGGCGGGCCGTGGCCAGGCTGCCTTGGCCGAGTATGACGATGGCAGGAGTGGATGCAGTCATCAGCCTTGCCACCGTTCGCCGGGCACAATGATCAGCGAGAAGTACGGCGACGACATCGGCTCGACCTGATCCATCGGCACAATTTTCTGATTGGCCATGGTCGCGCGCTCAACGTACAGCGCGCGCTCGGCCAGACCGAGTTCTTCCAGCACCTGACGCACCTTGGGGAAATTGCGCCCCAATTTCATGATCACCGCTGCGTCGGCATCGGCCAGACGACGTTTCAGTTCTTCGTGGGGCAACACGCCAGAGAGCACCGACAGACTCTGATTGCGATACACCAGCGGCGCACCCAGCACCGAAGCGCCACCGAGCATCGAGCACACACCCGGCACCACTTGCGCTTCGTAGCGGCTGGCCAGCCGATCATGCAGATACATGTAGGAACCGTAGAAGAACGGATCACCCTCACAGATCACTGCCACGTCACGACCGGCATCCAGATGCGCGGCCACGGTTTCGGCGGCTTCGTCGTAGAAATCGCTGATGACCTGCTCATAGGACAGCGGTGCCGGCAGGACTTCAGTGGTCACCGGATACACCAGCGGCAGCAGATTTTGCGCGTCTTGCAGGTGTGCTTCGATGATGCCGAAAGCGTTGCCCTTTTTACCCTTGGCGACGAAGTACGCCACCACCGGCGATTCGCGCAGCAGGCGCAGGGCCTTGACGGTAATCAGCTCCGGATCACCGGGGCCGACGCCCAAGCCAATCAAACGTCCTTTTGCCTGCATCATTCGATCTCCGTGGCGAGGGCGTTGACCGCAGCGGCGGCCATGGCGCTGCCGCCGAGCCGACCTTGCATGATCACGAACGGCACGCCGCGACTGTCAGCGGCCAGCGCTGCTTTCGATTCGGCGGCACCGACGAAGCCCACGGGGAAGCCGAGGATCAGCGCCGGTTTCGGCGCGCCGGCGTCGAGCATTTCCAGCAGATAGAACAGCGCGGTCGGCGCATTGCCGATCACCACCACGCTGCCTGCCAGATGCGGGCGCCACAGTTCCAGTGCGGCAGCAGAGCGGGTGTTGCCCAACTCGCGGGCCAACTCCGGCACGCTGTCGTCGCGCAGGGTGCAGATCACTTGGTTGTTCGCCGGCAGACGTGTACGGGTGACGCCTTCGGACACCATTCGCGCATCACAGAGGATCGGTGCACCGGCGGCCAGCGCATCGCGCCCGGCCTTGCCCGCACCTTCAGAGAATTGCAGGCCGTCGACCGCCTCGACCATGCCGCAGGCGTGGATCACCCGCACCGCGAGTTTTTCCAGATCGGCCGGGATGCGCGCCAGATTGGCCTCGCTGCGAATGATCGCGAAGGAGTTGCGATAGATCTCCTGACCGTCGCGGATGTAATCAAGCATCAAGGGGGCTCCGGGAGCGGGCGGCGAGCAGGGTCGCGGCCGCTTCAATAGTAAGATTGCGTGCGTGCAACGCGCCGAAACCCGGCAGCGCTGCATCGCGAAAATAGAGGTCGTAATGACCCGCACTGACGGCCAGCAACGTCGCCGGGGCACAGTGAGCGGCTGCGCATGAACGCGTGCAACCGGACAAGTGCACGCTCTGCGCCTGGGGCAACAGCGTCGCCAGTCGTCGTGCATCGTGCTTGGTGTCGGCCAGACCTTTGCCGCAGCCGTTTGAGCCGGTGCAGGCAATGATTCTCGACAAGGGCTCAACGGCCTCGGTCAACAAGTTCAGGCTCTTGAGGCTTTCGAGCAATTGAGCGGCATCGCTCGCTTTTACGTTGGGCAGCAACAGACTCTGCCACGGTGTTAAGCGCACGCTGCCGTCGCCAAACTGGCGGGCCAGTCGAGCGGCACCGCGCAGCATGATCGGGTCGAGGCGACCGAGGGGCGGCACCGCGCCGACGTAAACAAGGTTGTCCGCGTTTTGTTGGTGAGCGCCGATATGCAGATCGCCTGTTGCCGGGGTGCGCTGCCAACCGCTGTTCGCCTTGATCGGCAGGCGTGCCCTGAGTTGTTCAAGAAATGCCAGCATCGGCAACTCATCGAGCAAATGACGCATCCGCGTCTGCTCGGGTCGAGCCAGATCCAGGAACAACTCCAGCACCACCACCACCAGCGCATGTGCGTTTTCCAGCGTCACGGCGCCGACCGCACGATCCGTCGGGCACCCAGCCAGACCGAACGCGAGCAACGCTTCGCCGTCGCGTTCGAAAGCCGACAACCACAGATCATGCGGGTGTTCGAGCATCGCCAGTGCTTCACCGCCATCCAGTTGCACAGCGAACTTGGCGCTCAACTCGTGGAAACGGGGGTGGCTTTGCAGCGTGTCGAGAATCTGCTCGGCGAGTGCGCGGGTGTCGAAGCGCATCTGCCGGTCAATCCCGGCGGTCGGGCTGAGCATCAGGTTGCGCACGTCGTCGCCCGCTGCGTTGCGTGGCCCAAGCCCGGCGGCGAGCAGCCTGTCGATCAGCGCACTGCTTTGCTCGCCGATCCCGCGAATCTGCAGATTGGCGCGGTTGGTCGCCTCGATCGCCCCGCCCGCGAATTGCTCGGCGGCATTGGCCACAGCATCTGCCTGGTCGGCGCTGATTGAGCCGCCATTGAGTTTGATCCGGCAGATGCCACCGTCCAATGCCTGGACAATACGCAGCAACCCCGGGCAAGCCGAGGGGCGTATGGCGGTGGACATCGGGCGTTCGTTCAAGGGGCTGACCGGTTGCGTGTGAAAGGCGCGGTATTATGCCTGCTTTGTCCGACGGCATGAAAAGTCTGCCGTCGGATCGTCTGACTGACCGGACAGCAGTTGAATTGAAAACGCTCGAGCGACGAGCAATCCCTTAAGCCAAAGCGATAATGTGTTCATTGCGAAGTTCGCCCAACAACGAAATGATCGTTGCGCGAGAAAACTCATAGTCCTCCGGATCTGCCTGCGCCCTATAACCGTCTACAGATAAGTTACCCAGTACTTTTTCTGTGTTGAATCGGTGCTGAAGAACATTGCCGCCCATGACCTCATCAAACTCGAAAGCGATCATCACCGTCGTGATGGTCAAATCGGCGGAAATGAGGCTGAACATAAACCGTACCCATCTGCCCTGATGCACAACGTGCTGTTGAAGCGTCTCAATCGCGGGTGTCGAAAATGGCAGATCAAGCCGACTCTGCCCTGTTGAATCCAATAGCAACGAAGTTGTGCCAAGCGGCCAGTTGCGTAAAACCTTTTGCACCAACTCGATCAAGCTGAAACTGTCGTGCATCGGGGCAGGAAGACTTGCATCGGGATCGTCCAGCAGCATTGCACCGGTCACCCTCATCGCGATTTTGTGGGCGTTGGTCCATGACGCTGCCTGGGAAAAGTCCGTAACGTTATTAGCGGCAGCGGTTTGTGCGTAAAGCAACGCATCAAGAATGTCGCGGGTATTCGATTCCGACAAGTCATTCGCCACCAAAATAACAGCGCCCGCACATATGAACGGTTTATATCCAGAGTTAAAGTCCATTTTTTCCATCTCCTGAAAACCAGAGGCTTACGCCTCTGGCTTTATTTGAATTCAGGCTGCTTTGCCAAACTCTATGCTCAGTGCTTTTTTACGCTGTTCGGCGAGTGTTTTGATGATCAATGGCTCGACATCCAGATAGTCTTGTTCTTCGATAGTCATGGTGGTGGCGCCGTTGTAGATCTCGACACTGGAACTGGACCATTCAACGAACAGGACCTTGGTGGGCTGAGCCTTGGCGAAGTACTGCACCGCGGCGACTGCCATGGTGATTTCACCATCAGCATCCTCCAGCGAACTGGTCATGCAGAAGTTGCCGCCTTCGGCTCTTTTCGAGTTTTTCTCAAACAGCTTCAATGCTTCCGGCTCGTTCTTGAGAGCTTCCAGAGTGGCGTCCGCTACAGTCGATAGCACTTTTAATGCGGCTTGACCTTGATTGACTGCCGCACCCACCGCTGTATGGATCAAAGACAGCGCCAGGTTATCCATGGTCAGTTTCTGCGAAGACGCTGTGTAGCGGTTATAGGGTTGGCTAAACGGAAACCAACCGGCCAGCTGCATGATTCGCATGAACTCGGCGTAGCGCTGCTCTCTCTGATTGGCGTTCGGAAATTTGAGCAGGGCGCTCAGGTCCGCATACATATAGGTATTTTTGACAATCCGTTTGCTGCGCTTGGACATGCTTGCGTCAAAACCCGCAACACCCGATCCCATAATGGCGGCGTTCAGTTCATCCTTGTCGACTGGCAATACGGCACCGAAGCTGGCGACACGCGATTGCAGTACCGGTTGGGATTGCGCAGCAATGACTTCATTATTCTCCTTGATAAACGCAATACGTTGCGCAGCGGTAAGAACGTGATCAGTAACTTCATTCATAAATACGATTCCTTCGAGCTAGTTAGAACGCCGTCATGGCGTAGTTGCAAAGTAACCGTCATCCAGCGCCCAGGCAACTTGCATTTCATTCAATTAGTTTCAGAAAACAGAACACTAATACGGCCATATTTTCAGCAAGTCAGACGCCAGCCGAAAGTTCTATTTCCTTCATGCGCATTTCACGCAATGATTCTGCCAATGAATCCCGATATCGATCCATCTGCCGCGGCGTGATCACAAAGCGTCGGGACTGAATATCAAGTTGCGACGTCGTGTGCCGGAGATTCCAGAACAGATGAGTTGATACCCATTCGGAACTCAGCAAGCGAACGTTACTGATCACAATCTCCAACTCCTTGTGAAAATTGTATTGCGCTGGGGAAAAACGGAAGTCGCCCCACTTGCGTGTGCTGTCGGTAAATAACTCAATCGCTCCCGGGTTGTACTCAAGCCGCTGAAACGTCTCTTTCATCCGGCTGACCTTTTCCCTGCTTAATTGAGTGGACAATGAATTCGCCCACACCTCCAGCACATCACCGGAAAAATCACGAGCTGCGACGATGACCGGAGCATGCTCCAGACCCCAACCGACGGACCACATGACGCCTGAGTAAAACTCGAACCAGTCTGCAGAAGACCGCTTTCTGTTAAAGCGTTGGTCAGCCCGGTATTCCGCCCAGCGCATGCTGTTCTTGATGAACAGCTTATCCGCGTGCGTCAGCCCGGCAAAAAAAGACAGTACATTACTGCCCATTACCGTTGAACTGCTTTCATCAGAGAGTGGATCGAACGGTTGTTGAACGGTGCTCATATACAAGTTACTCCTTAACATTCATTGGCCTGGCGGCACTTGACGATTAATACTGCGCGCACATCCGTTAATAAAGTTGCGCGCCACTCAACAACAACTTAACAACAAATAAATAGCCTTTAGAAAAACAACCTAAACATTTGATTTCCGCTAGTTCTTTAAAAATCGATAGCAGTCAGTGCGCAGCCATCGCGTTATCATGTCGCCCATTAATGGTTAAGCACGCGATTGAGGAACGGCATGACACCCTGGCTGACGGTTGTGGGAATCGGTGAAGACGGCTTCAAGGGCTTGGGCAAAAATGCCCGGCGAGCCCTGATGGGCGCCTCGCGGATCGTCGGCGGCCAGCGCCAACTGGACCTGTTGCCGGTGTGCATTCGTGGTGAACGGCAATTGTGGCCAAGTCCTTTCTCCCTGGCGCCCGTGCTGGAACAGCGTGGCGAAGCGGTGTGCGTCTTGGCCAGCGGTGACCCGATGTTCTACGGCGTCGGCGCCAGCCTGGCGCGGCAGATACCGAGTGACGAGATGCTGATCCTACCGGCGCCGTCGTCCTGTTCGCTGGCCGCCGCCCGTCTCGGCTGGCCGTTGCAAGAGGTGGTGACGCTGTCCTTGGTGGCCCGGCCGCTGGCAGCGCTCAACGCGCATTTGTTCAGCGGCGTGCGCCTGTTGTTACTGAGCAATGACGGGCAGAGTCCGGCGGCGGTCGCGCAATTGCTCCGTGAGCGTGGCTTCGGCCCGAGTCGGATGAGCGTGCTGGAGCATCTGGGTGGTAGCGCCGAACGCCGCGTCGATGGCACGGCCAATGACTTGAACGACTCACCGATTGCCGATCTGAATGTCATCGCCCTCGAATGTCTGGCCGATGCCGATACGCCGCGCCTGTCGCGTTTGGCCGGGCTGCCCGACTCGGCTTTCCGGCATGACGGCCAACTGACCAAACGCGACGTGCGTGCCATCACCCTCGCCCGGCTCGCCCCGACGCCCGGCGAACTGCTGTGGGACGTCGGCGCCGGCAGCGGCTCGATCGGCATCGAGTGGATGCGCGCGCATCCGAGTTGCCGAACACTCGCTATCGAGGCCGATGACGGCCGCCAGCAATTGATCGAATACAACCGCGATGCGCTGGGCGTGCCCGGCCTGCAATTGATCCGTGGTCGCGCCCCGCAGGCACTCGCAGGGCTGGAGCGCCCGGACGCGATATTCATTGGTGGCGGCGTGACCCGTGAAGGCGTGTTCGAGACCTGCTGGGAACAACTCAAACCCGGCGGCCGACTGGTCGCCAACGCGGTCACCCTGCAAAGCGAGGTCACCCTGATGAACTGGCGCGAACGCTACGGCGGCGAGCTGACGCGCATTCATGTCGCCCAGGCGCAACCGCTCGGCGAGTTCGACACCTGGCGCCAGGCGCTGCCGATCACTCTGCTCGATCTGGTCAAACCTCTCGATGCGTGACGAAACCGCCGAACAACCCGCACCGCTGCGCAGCGGCCTGACCACCGGCAGTTGCGCCACCGCCACCAGCCTCGCCGCCGCTCGCCTGTTGCTCGGCGGGATCTCGGCCGACGCGGTGCAGATTGTGTTGCCCAAGGGCAAGCAAGTGCAGATGCGTCTGGAGTTCTGTCGCCTGACCGCTGACGGCGCCGAAGCCGGGACCATAAAGGATGCCGGTGACGACCCGGACGTGACCCACGGCGCGCTGCTTTATTCGCGAGTGCAGCTGAAAGACGAACCGGGAATCCGTTTCATTGCCGGTGTTGGCGTCGGCACCGTGACCCGCCCCGGACTGGTGCTGGGCGTCGGCGAACCGGCGATTAATCCGGTGCCGCGCAAAATGATCAGTGATCACCTGAGCCTGCTCGCCACCGAAACCGGTTATGCCGGCGGCTTCGATGTCACGGTCAACGTCGAAGGCGGCGAAGCGCTGGCGCTGAAAACCATGAACCCGCGCCTGGGCATTCTCGGCGGCCTGTCGATCCTCGGCACCAGCGGCATCGTCCGGCCATTTTCCTGCGCGGCTTACATCGCGTCGATCCATCAAGGCATTGATGTCGCCAAGACCAACGGCTACCTGCATATCGCCGCGTGCACCGGCAATGCCAGCGAAGACACCATGCGAAGGGTCTACGACCTGCCGGAAATCGCCCTGATCGAAATGGGCGATTTCGTCGGCGCAGTGCTCAAGCATTTGCGCAAAGTACCTGTGGATAAACTCAGCCTGTGCGGGGGCTTCGGCAAGATCAGCAAACTCGCGGCCGGGCATATGGATCTGCACTCCCGTCACTCGAGCATCGATCTGCCGCAACTGGCGCAGTGGGCGGCGGTGATTGGCGCTGATGAGGTTTTACAGCAAGGTATTTGTGAGGCGAACACCAGTCAGCAGGCATTGGTCATGGCCAGTGCGGCGGGGATCGCGCTGGGCGATGAGGTCTGTCGCCATGCGTTGAATTTCGCTCGCAGCGTGGTGCCGGCGCAGGTGCAGGTCGAGGTGTTTGCGATTGATCGTCAGGGCGGGATTGTCGGCCATGCTGGAGGTTTTCAATGAAGCGGATTCTGCTGCTGGGCGGTGTGACCGAAGCGCTGGCGATTGCTCGCACGCTGGGGCCGGAACACATTTACAGCCTGGCCGGGGTTGGCCGAGTGCCGACTGATTTGAGCTGTCAGGTGCGCGTCGGTGGCTATGGCGGTGCCGAAGGTCTGGCGCAATTCGTTCGTGACGAAGGCATCGATCTACTGCTCGACGCCACCCACCCGTACGCCGCACAAATCAGCCACAACGCCGCGACCGCCGCGCAACTGACTGGCATCCCCTCCTGGGCCTTGCGTCGTCCTGCGTGGCAGCCGCAGCCGGGCGATGACTGGCGCGAAGTCAGCGATTGGGCCGAACTGATCGCCGCACTCAAACCGTTTCACCGCCCGTTGTTCACCCTCGGTCGCGAGCCGCTGCAACACCTCGACGAAATCCCTGTTGACCAGTTCTGGACCCTGCGCGCACTGGATGTTTATCCGGGCAACGAGCGCTGCGAAGTGATCGGCGCCCGCGGGCCGTTTCTGCTCAAGGATGAACGGGCGCTGTTCGAGCGGCGGCAGA
This sequence comes from Pseudomonas sp. FW305-7, assembly GCF_058786735.1. Taxonomy (NCBI): domain Bacteria; kingdom Pseudomonadati; phylum Pseudomonadota; class Gammaproteobacteria; order Pseudomonadales; family Pseudomonadaceae; genus Pseudomonas; species Pseudomonas sp. FW305-7. The sequence goes on along the minus strand of NZ_JBYSZA010000031.1, from coordinate 18,043 downwards.
TCGATGTGCTGATCAGCAAGAACAGCGGCAGCACCGCGACCGAGCCGAAGCTGGAAGTGGCGCGCGAGCGTGGGGTGCCGGTGATTGTGTTGAAGAGGCCGGGGTTGCCGGCGGTTGATCGGGAGTTTGCATCAACGTCTGAAGTCCTCGCCGCCCTCGCGACTGTTTGTTAACCCTGAAACATCGAAAACGTAAGTCCGCCTTCGCGGGCAAGCCCGCTCCCACAGTAATCGGTGGTGTATCCAGATTTTGTGTACGCCTCGCAACCTGTGGGAGCGGGCTTGCCCGCGATGACGTCTGTTCTGCCTGCATATGCCTTTAATCCTAAAACCACGCAGGACACAGCCCACAACAACTTAACGAATCACCGACTTTCAGCATCCAGAGTCCACACTTACGCTCACCGTCTTTCAATCCTAAGGCGTGTACATCCTATGTCAGAAAAATTCCTCCGTTTCGACGTCAAGGACTTTCTCAAAACACCTGCCGATCTTGGCCAGTACATCAAGGGTTGCGAAGTCGAAGACTCGGGCGATGGGCAACTCAACCGATTAGCATTCCGAGACGTCATGCAGACCATTCGTGAACGAATAGAAAACGACCCGAATTTCGCCCAGGCATTGCGAATCGAAGCCGCTACACTCATTCACAGTGGCGAAATCGAACTCGGGCGCAGACTCCTCAACCTCTTGCAAGAGGCACTGCGACACCAAACCGCACGACGCTTTTTTACTTATCGGCCCTGATCAGGCTAAATAGCCGCGCCTGATCGCCCACCCAACGGATCTGTCCCATGAACCGACACCGGCTAGCAATTGCCTGGATCGCCTGCTTTGCAGTGCTGTTCAACATGCTCGCCATGCCGATGACGGGAGCGATGGCGCAGGTGGCCAATTCACCGGCCGAACAATTGCTCTGGAGCAGTTTCTGCACCGGCAGCGGGACGAAGATGGTCGCGATCAACATTGCCGCCACCGATCAGCAAGCCCCGCCCAACGACAGCCATTCCAACATGCAGCATTGCTGGTGCTGCTCGGGCTCGGCGCCATTGGTCGCGCTGCCGGGGCATACGCCGCAGCTGTATTTCGCCCGCTATGACAGCAATCGCAGCGTGGCGCCCGCCTCACTGCAAACTCCCACACCGCGCCAGCAATGGCCAAGTCTCAACCCCCGCGCTTCCCCTCTGGTTTGATTTGTTCGCGCAATTGACCTGCGTTTCAAATCATTCTGGAGAACTGCCATGTTGAACAAACTGATCGTCATCGCTGTGCTGCTGGTGCCTGCGTGCTTCGCCCATGCCCACGAATACAAGGCCGGCGAGCTGGAAATCGCTCATCCGTGGTCGCAAGAGCTGCCGCCCAACGCGCCGACGGTTGCCGCCTATTTCGTGATTCACAACGCCGGCAAAACCGCTGATCGCCTGCTCAGCGTTGATTCGCCAATCGCCCCTGAAGCGCAACTGCACGAGCACGTGATGCAGGGCGATCTGATGAAGATGCAGCAAGTGCCGAGCGTCGAAGTCCCTGCCGGCGGCGAGGTAACCTTCGCGCCGATGGCTTATCACGTAATGCTGCTCAACCCAACCGATCGCAGTCTGCTCAGCGACGGCAAGCGCTTCCCCCTGACGATGCATTTCGAAAAGGCCGGTGACGTCACCGTCGAAGTCGCCGTGCAGAAGAAGCCGCCGCAAGACATGCCGGAACACGCGCACGCCCAATAACCGATCCGGTTGACGTCGCCCATGCGCCCGTTGAGCGCCAGGCCCTCCGCGCCACGCCGTCAGGCTGAACACCTGACCCGCGGCAGCTGGATCGCCCTGTTCGCCATGTTGATGATCTTCATCGGCCCACTGATTTCTCAGTCGATGCCGATGGATCAGCACGCCTCGACATCCATGCCAATGAGCATGGACATGTCGATGGAAATGCCCGGCATGGATCACTCCGGGCACGTTGCAAAACCTGTCGCCGAACACTGTCCGCCGCAATCCTCACATCACGCGATGTGGGAAAAGTGCGGTTATTGCAGCCTGCTGTTCAACTGTCCGGCGCTGACGGGCGGCGGTACTTTTGCCACATTCAGCATCGCCCACGTCAACACCTTCACAGCGCCCTCTCCACGCCTGGGCCACGCCCGGCAAACCTTCTTCCCCGGCGCCCGCAGCCGCGCACCGCCCATCGCAGCGTAATCACCCGCCTCTGATTGCACACGGTTGAGAAGACAGCTTCAGGCTGCCGGCCGTGTCGTTTACGACTGTTTGATGGAAATTGTCATGTCCAGGTTTTCTGCTGTTCCACGCTCGGGTTCTGCCCAGGCGACCTTTGCCTTGAACGAATCGCGGATTCGTTTCTCGCACGCTACCGCCGTCCTTTGCGGCGTATTGCTGGCCCCGCTGGTGCTGGCCGATGAGCACACCGGCCATTCGGAAGAACTGAGCCCGACGGTGATCACCGCCATCGCGCCGAGCTCGCCACTGACCATCGTCACCAACCCCAAGGACCCGCGCCAACCGGTGCCGGCCAGCGATGGCGGTGATTATCTGAAAACCATCCCGGGCTTTGCCCTGGTGCGCAATGGCGGCACCAACGGCGATCCAGTGTTGCGCGGCATGTTCGGCTCACGCCTGAACATCCTCACCAACGGCGGCGTGATGCTCGGCGCCTGCCCGGGCCGGATGGACGCGCCGACCTCGTACATCTCGCCGGAAACCTACGACAAACTCACCGTGATCAAAGGCCCGCAAACCGTGCTCTACGGCCCCGGCGCCTCGGCGGGCACGGTGCTGTTTGACCGAGAACCGGAGAGCTTCGGCGAACTCGGCACCCGAGTGAATGCGAGCATTCTGGCCGGCTCCCACGGGCGCTTCGACAAAGTCGTCGACGCCGCTGCCGGCGGGCCATTGGGCTACGTGCGGGTGATCGGCAACACCGCGCATTCCGACGACTATCGCGACGGTAACAACGACATCGTCGGCTCGCGTTACGACAAGTGGAACGGCGACGTTGCGCTCGGCTGGACGCCGGACGCTGACACCCTGATCGAACTGACTGCCGGCAAGGGCGACGGCGAGGCGCGCTATGCCGGGCGGGGTATGGACGGCTCGCAGTTCCTGCGCGAAAGCCTCGGTCTGCGTGTTGAGAAATCCAACATCAGCGACGTGCTGGAGAAGCTGGAGGCGCAGGTCTACTACAACTACGCCGATCATGTGATGGACAACTACACCCTGCGCAAACCATCCGGCACCGGGATGATGGCCGGGCCGATGGCGTCCAACGTTGACCGTCGCACCCTAGGCGCACGGATCAAAGCCACCTGGCGCTGGGCTGATATCCAGCTGATCACCGGTCTCGATGCGCAGACCAACGAACACCGTCAGCGCAGCGGCATGGGCATCGATACCTACAAGGATCAGCCCTACACCAAGGACGCCGACTTTCATAACTACGGCGTGTTCAGCGAAATGACCTGGTACGCCGCCGACCGTGATCGGCTGATCACTGGCGCCCGGGTTGATCGCGCCTCGGCCAAGGATTATCGGCAGAGCAGCGGCTCCGGAATGATGTCCCGGCCGAATCCCACCGCTGATGAAACCCGCGCCGACACCCTGCCAAGCGGCTTCGTGCGTTACGAGCATGACCTGGCCGACAGCCCGACCACGCTCTACGCCGGCCTCGGTCACGCGCAACGCTTCCCGGATTACTGGGAGCTGTTCTCGCCGAAATCCGGCCCGGCGGGCTCGGTCAATGCCTTCGATTCGATCAAACCGGAAAAGACCACTCAACTCGACTTCGGCGTGAACTACAAGAGCGCCGACCTCGAAGCCTGGGCCTCGGGCTACATCGGCGTGGTGCGTGACTACATCCTGTTCGACTACACGCCGACGAGGATGGGCATGAGCACTTCGCGCGCGGAAAACATCGACGCGCGGATCATGGGCGGTGAACTCGGTGCCGCTTACAACCTCACCGACAACTGGAAAGCCGATGCGACCCTGGCCTACGCCTGGGGCAAGAACAGCAGCGACGGCAAGGCACTGCCGCAGATGCCGCCGCTGGATGCACGTTTCGGCCTGACCTATACCGAAAACAACTGGAGCGCCGGCGCGCTGTGGAGGGTGGTTGCTGCGCAAAACCGCATCGACCAGAACAAGGGCAACGTGGTCGGCAAGGATTACGACAAGAGTTCCGGCTTCGGCGTGTTCTCGCTCAACGGTGCCTACCGGATCAACAAAAACTGGAAGGTCAGCAGCGGCGTCGACAACCTGTTCGGCAAGGCGTACGCCGAACACCTGAACCTGGCGGGCAACGCCGGTTTCGGCTACCCGGCCAATGACCCGCAAGCGATCAATGAACCGGGGCGCACGCTCTGGACCAAGGTGGACATGAGTTTCTGACACCCACCCATGTGGGAGCGAGCCTGCTCGCGAAGGCATCGTGCCAGACGACATCAATGTTGGATGTGCCGTCCCCTTCGCGAGCAGGCTCGCTCCCACAGGGAATGCGGTGTAGCAACCTGAATGAACAACTAAAAGATCCAAGCCAAGCGGAGCAAACGTGATGCAAAAGCCCAAACCGAATTTCTACAACCTAGCCTGGCGTTGGCATTTCTATGCCGGATTGTTCGTCGCGCCGTTCATGGTGATGCTGGCCCTGACCGGCATCATCTACCTGTTCAAACCCCAACTCGACTCGCTGATGTACAGCAGCCTGCTCAAGGTCCCGGCCGGCCATCACACCGTCCCCGCCGATGACTTGCTGCAGCGGGTAAAAAGCGCCTATCCACAGGGCCAGGTCACGCAATATCTACCGCCAGTGAACGCCGAACGCAGTGCTCAGTTTGTCGTGACCAACGCCGGCCACGAACTGAATGTCTTCGTCGATCCGTACCACGGCGACATCCTCGGCGAGCAGAATGCCAAGCAGAATCTGCAAGCCGTCGCCCGCGCCATCCATGGCGAATTGATGATCGGCACCGTCGGTGACCGGTTGATCGAAATGGCCGCCGGCTGGGGCGTGGTGCTGGTGGTGTCGGGACTGTTCCTCTGGTGGCCGCGCGGTCAGGCAGCGGGGATTCTCTGGCCGCGCCTGAACAGTCGCGGCCGCGTGTTGTGGCGTGATCTGCACGCCGTCACCGGGTTCTGGGGCGCGACGTTGCTGCTGGTGATGCTACTCAGCGGCATGACCTGGACCGGCTTCTGGGGCAAGCAATACGCGCAGGTCTGGAACGTGTTCCCGGCAGCGATGTGGGACAACGTGCCGACCTCCGACGTTGAAGCCCGCAGCCTCAACAGCGCCACGCGCCAGACCGTGCCATGGGCGATGGAAAACACGCCGATGCCGATGTCCGGCGACCACGCCGAACACATGGCCCACAGCGGCATGCAACACGGCCCTGCCGCGCCAACCATCAGCCTGCAAGACGTGCAGAACATCGCCATGCAGCGCAAGGTCGAGCCGGGTTACAGCATCACCTTGCCGACCACCGCCACCGGTGTGTTCACCATCGCGGTGTTCGCCGATGACCCGCGCAACGACGCGACCCTGCACGTCGATCAGTACACCGGCAACGTCCTCGCGGATGTGCGTTTCGAACAGTACGGCACGGTGGCCCGCGCCACGGAAATCGGCGTGATGCTGCATGAAGGCAAGATGTTCGGCACCTTCAACCAGATCGTCGTGCTGCTGATCTGCCTGATGATTCTGCTCAGCGCCGTCAGCGGCGTGGTGATCTGGTGGAAGCGCCGGCCACAGGGCAAGTTCGGCGTGCCGCCGCTGCGGCATGACTTGCCGAAGTGGAAAACCGGTGTGGTGATCATGCTGGCGCTGGCGGTGATTTTTCCGCTGGTGGGGGCTTCGCTGGTGGTGGTGTGGCTGCTGGATCGACTGTTGCTGTCGCGATTTGGCCGACAAGCTGAATCTGCCTCACCTTCATCATGAATCAGGCGAGATGCGCGTTTTAGACAGCTCTATAGAATGCCGAGGCTTATAATTCGGCAGCCCTTAGTGTTACTGTATAACTCTTGTTTGCCATTCTGCCCGCGGCCAAAAGCTGCGGGCTTTCTTTTGCAGAAGTGATTCACCGCCCCGATGAACAAGTACCTCTTGTCCAGCCTCTGCCTGTTCGTGATGAACAGCGCCCATGCCGATAGCCAAGCGCTGACCCTGCCCACCGGCAACATCACTGCGCCGGCCGTTGACGAAGAAAACGTCAGCCTCACCACACCGACCACCGCCGGTTCGCGCCTGAACCTGACGGCCATGGAAACCCCGGCCAGCGTCGAAAGCCTCAGCGGTGAGCAAGTCCGCGCCCGTGGCGATCAAAGCGTGCAGGACGCCGTATCGCGCAGCACCGGCATCAGTCGCACCGGGACGCCGGGCGATGGCGGCACGTCGCTGCAGGCACGGGGTTTTACCGGGCAGAGTTCGGTGATGCAGTTGTATGACGGTAACCGGATGTACACCGGCATGGGCACGGTCACCTTCCCGGTCGACACCTGGTCGGTGGAGCGCGTCGATGTGCTGCGCGGCCCGGCCTCGGTGCTGTACGGCGAAGGCGCGACCGGTGCGGTGGTCAACGTGATCCCGAAGAAGCCGTTCGAGGGCGAGATCGAAAACCATGTGCGCGTCGGTTACGGCTCATACGACCGCCAGCAGCAAGCCTTCGACAGCGGCGGCTCGCTGACCGATACCCTGAGCTACCGCCTCAACCTCAATCGTCTGCGCAGCAACGGCTGGATCGATCGCGGCGATTCCTCCAGCGACTTCATCAGTGCCGCGCTGCGCTGGCAGGCCACTGATGATCTGGCGTTCACCCTCGCCCATGACTATGGCGACCAGCGCCCGCAGAACTATTTCGGCACGCCACTGATCAACGGCCGGTTGCAGGAAAGCCTGCGCGACAAGAACTACAACGTGCGCGACGACAAGCAGCACTACAACGATCAGTGGACGCGCCTGACCAGTGACTGGCAGATCAATGACTCGGTCAGCGCCAGCAACGAGCTGTACTACCTCAAGGCCCAGCGCCGTTGGCAGAACGCCGAGAACTACAACTTCAATACCGACACACGACATTTGAGCCGCAGCGGTTACTTCGGCATCGGCCACAAGCAGGAGCAGGTCGGTGATCGCCAGACCTTCACCTTCAAACACTCACTGTTCGGCCTCGACAGCCAGACCGTTACCGGTGTCGATTACAACCGCATCCGTTTCCAGCTCAACAGCAACTCGCCATTCAACGACGTGTTGCCGAACGGCCAGCCGCTGGATCTGCATCACCCGCAATCGGGTTATTTCGAGAGCAGCAATCCGTACCGCGACCAGTTCGACAGCACCACCCGACAAATGTCGGTGTTCGCTGAAAACCGCACGCAACTGAGCGAACGCTGGTCCTTGGTGACCGGCGTACGCCGTGATTACGTGCACGTGGATCGCAACGGCCTGACCGATGGCAGCCAGAGCGACAAGACCCTGACCGGTAATAACTGGAAGGCCGGTCTGGTGTTTGCATTGACGCCGCAGACTTCGTTCTACGGTCAGATGGCGACCAGCACCGATGGCATCGGTGGCTTGATTTCCCTCAGTCCGAATCAGCAGCAGTACGATTTGTCGACCGCCCGCCAGACCGAGATCGGCCTCAAGCAGTTGTTCTGGGATCAGCGCGGCGAGTTCACGCTGGCGGCCTATCGCATCGTCAAAAAGAAACTGCTGACGGACGACCCGGGCAACCCGACGCTCAAGCAACAGGTAGGCCAGCAGTCATCCAACGGCCTGGAAGCGAGCCTCGATCTGCAATTGCCCTACGCCTGGCAATTGCAAGCCAACGCGGCGATCGTGAAGGCCAGGTACGACGATTTTTCCGAGGTGGTTAATGGTCAGACCCTGTCGTACAACGGCAACCGTCCGGTGGATGTGCCACGTCGTACCGCCAATCTGTGGTTGAACAAAAACCTCAGCGATGACCTGAAAGCCGGCGCGGGTCTGCGTTATGTCGATGCGCGTTACGCCGACATGGCCAACCGCAATGAGCTGCCGAGTTACACCGTGGTGGATGCGACCCTGTCGTGGAAAGCCTTGCGCAACACCACGCTGGGCTTGCAGGTGAACAATCTGTTTGACCGCCAGTACGCACAAAGCCAATACAATGAGGGCCAGCAGTGGATACTCGGCGAGCCGAGATCGTTCTTTGTCACGGCTGATTACACCTTTTAAAAGCGGAAACACTCTTGTGGCGAGGGGATTTATCCCCGATGGACCGCGCAGCGGTCCCAAACCTGTAATCACGGTTTATCAGAAGACCGTATTCATCGATTTACGACGGCTTCGACGCCGATCGGGGATAAATCCCCTCGCCACAAATGCTACTGAAATCAGGAAAGTAATGACCTCACTGACCCTCACCAACCTCGCCTGGACACCGCTGGGCCACGGCCACTGCCATCACCAGTTCCAACTGCGTGACGCCTCCTTGCAAGTGGCTGCCGGTGAGTTCGTCGGGCTGATCGGTCCCAACGGCAGCGGCAAGACCAGCCTGTTGCGCTGCGCCTACCGCTTCAGCCAACCGGAAAGCGGTGAGGTCAGTCTCGATCACTACAACGTGTGGAAGCAGTCCTCGCGCTGGTGCGCGCAACGCATCGCCGTGGTCCTGCAGGAGTTCCCCGACGCCTTCGGCCTGACCGTCGAAGAAGTCGTCGCCATGGGCCGCACGCCGCACAAAGGTCTGTTCGATGGCGAAACCCTCGAGGACCGCAACTTCGCCACCCAGGCGCTCAAATCGGTAGGCCTGGAAGGCTTCGAAGACCACGCCTTCGCCACCCTTTCCGGCGGTGAAAAACAGCGGGTGATTCTTGCCCGCGCTCTGACCCAGCAACCGCAACTGCTGATCCTCGACGAGCCGACCAACCACCTCGACCCGCGTTATCAGCTGGAACTGCTGCAACTGGTCAAACGTCTGCAAATCGGCACGCTGGCGAGCATTCACGACCTGAACCTCGCTGCCGCTTTCTGCGACCGACTCTATGTGATCAATCACGGACGCATCGTCGCCAGCGGCACGCCGCAAGAAGTCCTCACCACCGAACTGCTGCGCGAGGTTTTCGGCGTCGAGGCATTGATCGACTCCCACCCCCTTCACGGCTACCCGCGAATCACCTGGATAACCCGACCATGACTGTGCGTTCCCTGCTTTGCGTCGCTCTTCTGTTGTGCAGTGCCCAGGCGCTGGCCGAGGCCACGAAGTACCCGCTGACCATTCAGAGCTGCAACCGCGAAGTGACCTTCAAGCAAGCGCCGCAACACGCGGTCAGCCACGACATCAACATGACCCAGATGATGCTCGCCCTCGGCCTGAAGTCGCGCATGGCCGGTTACAGCGGCGTCAGTGGCTGGAAGTCAGTGACGCCCGACATGCAGTCGTTGCTCGACGGTTTGCCAGAGCTGGCGGCGAAATATCCGTCGGTGGAAACCCTGCTCAATGCCAACGTCGATTTTTTCTTCGCCGGCTGGGATTACGGCATGCGCGTCGGCGGCGACCTCACCCCGCAAACCCTGCAACCGCTGGGCATCAATGTGTATGAGTTGACCGAGTCCTGCGCGTTCGTGATGAAGCGCCCGGCCGCATCGCTTGAAGACACTTACAACGATCTGCGCAACCTCGGCAAAATCTTCGACGTGCAGGATCGCGCCAATGCGCTGATCGCCCGGATGCAGGCGCAAGTCGCCGACGTGCGCAAAGACCTGCCCGCCGAAAAACCGCGGGTTTTCCTCTACGACAGCGGCGAAGACCGCGCCATGACTTCCGGCCGCCTCGGCATGCCGCAGGCGCTGATCGACGCGGCGGGCGGGCGTAATATTCTCGATGACGTCGAAGCGAGCTGGACGCGGGTCAATTGGGAGACCGTGGTCGAGCATAATCCGCAGGTCATCGTGATCGTTGACTACAGCGAAATCACTGCCGAGCAGAAGATCGAATTTCTGCTGAACAATAAAGCCCTGCAATCGGTGGACGCGATCAAGAACCAGCGCTTCATCGTCATTCCGTATGTGCAGGCCACGCCGGGGATCGACAACGTGCTGGCGGTGGAAACCCTGGCCAAAGGTTTCCACGGCGAATGATCAACCGTCGCTACGCCCTGCTGCTGATCGCCCTCGGCGCCGTGTTGCTGGTGTCGTGCGTGGTGTCGCTCGGCTTCGGCCCCGCGCGGGTGCCGGTGGACGTGGTGTGGCGGATTTTGCTGCACAAGACGCTTGGCATTGGCGAGGTCGACTGGAGCGCCGGGCAGGAACACATCGTCTGGCTGATCCGCGTGCCGCGCATGTTGCTCGGCGCGCTGGTGGGCGCCGGTCTGGCGCTGATCGGCGCGGTGTTGCAAGCGGTGACGCGCAATCCTCTGGCCGATCCTCATCTGCTTGGCGTGACGTCTGGGGCGACATTGGGCGCGGTGATCGTGGTGCTGCATGTCGGTGAAATCATCGGCCTGCTGACCTTGCCGATTGCCGCGTTCATCGGCGCCCTGCTGAGCATGCTGGTGGTGCTGGCGATTGCCAGTCGGCAAGGCCGGCTCGACAGTGACCGCCTGTTGTTGTGCGGCGTGGCGGTGTCGTTCGTGATGATGGCGATTGCCAATCTGCTGCTGTTCATGGGTGACCATCGCGCCAGTTCCGCGGTGATGTTCTGGATGCTCGGCGGCCTCGGGCTGGCGCGTTGGGAGTTGCTGGCGGTGCCGGCAGCGAGCGTGCTGCTCGGGTTGATCTTGCTGCTGGGCATGGCCCGCCCGTTGAACGCGCTGATGGCCGGCGAACAGACTGCCGTCACCCTCGGTTTGAATGCTCGCTCGGTGCGCTTGCGGGTCTTTGTCATCGCCTCGCTGATGACCGGTGTGCTGGTGTCGATCAGTGGCTCGATCGGTTTTGTCGGGCTGATGGTGCCGCACATTGCGCGCCGTCTGGTGGGTGCCGAACACCGGCGATTGCTGCCGGCGTGCGTGTTGCTGGGCAGTGTGTTTCTGATCTGGGTCGACGTCGCCGCCCGCACGATGATCGCCCCCGAAGACCTGCCCATCGGCGTCGCCACTGCGGCCATCGGTGGTCTGTTTTTCATCGGCCTGATGCGCCGCCGCTGAACCAACACAGATCAAAAATGTGGGAGCGAGCCTGCTCGCGAATACGGTGTGTCATTCACCAGTGATGTTGACTGACACGATCTATTCGCGAGCAGGCTCGCTCCCACATTTGATTTGTAGTGAGCGCAAAATCGCGCCCCAATCTGGCGCGGCCGCCTGCACCAACGCTCCCTCCGCGTTCCTTCATGGTGCATCGCGACCGCGCACAACCGCTCTAAACCGACGTTTTCCTGCCCGTCCCCGACCGGGCACAGCCCTTGCAAAACACCCTTCAGTCGTCCGCATCTGCCAACCATAAAAAACTTTAACGTTCATGGAGATCGCACAATGAAGCGTCGCAGTTTGATCAAGGCTTTCACACTCACGGCATCCATTGCCGCGATGGGCATGACCTGGACTGTCCAGGCCGCCGAGACCATCAAGGTCGGTATCCTGCATTCGTTGTCCGGCACCATGGCGATCTCTGAAACGTCGCTCAAAGACATGGCGCTGATGACCATCGACGAGATCAACGCCAAGGGTGGTGTGAACGGCAAGATGCTCGAACCGGTGGTGGTTGACCCTGCATCCAACTGGCCGCTGTTCGCCGAAAAGGGCCGGCAGTTGCTGACCCAGGACAAGGTCGCCGTGGTGTTCGGCTGCTGGACCTCGGTGTCGCGCAAATCGGTGCTGCCGGTGTTCGAAGAGCTCAATGGTCTGCTGTTCTACCCGGTGCAGTACGAAGGCGAAGAGATGTCGCCGAACGTCTTCTACACCGGCGCCGCGCCGAACCAGCAAGCGATCCCGGCGGTTGAATACCTGATGAGCGAAGAAGGCGGCAGCGCCAAGCGCTACTTCCTGCTCGGCACCGACTACGTCTACCCGCGCACCACCAACAAGATTCTGCGCTCGTTCCTGCATTCCAAAGGTGTGGCCGACAAGGACATCGAAGAGGTCTACACCCCGTTCGGTCACAGCGACTATCAAACCATCGTTGCCAACATCAAAAAATTCTCGGCTGGCGGCAAGACTGCTGTGATCTCGACGGTTAACGGCGACTCCAACGTGCCGTTCTATAAAGAGCTGGCCAACCAGGGCCTGAAAGCCACCGACGTTCCGGTCGTGGCGTTCTCGGTGGGTGAAGAAGAACTGCGCGGCATCGACACCAAACCGCTGGTGGGCAACCTCGCGGCGTGGAACTACTTCGAGTCGGTGGAGAACCCGCAGAACAAGAAATTCGTCGCTGACTGGAAAGCCTACGCGAAGAAACACAACCTGCCGGGCGCCGACAAAGCGGTGACCAACGACCCGATGGAAGCCACGTATGTCGGCATCCACATGTGGGCGCAAGCGGTAGAGAAAGCCAAATCCACTGACGTCGACAAGGTTCGCGAAGCACTCGCCGGGCAGACCTTTGCCGCGCCGTCGGGCTACACCCTGACCATGGACAAGACCAATCACCACCTGCACAAACCGGTGATGATCGGCGAGATTCAGAGCGACGGTCAGTTCAACGTGGTGTGGCAGACCGAAGGGCCGATCCGTGCGCAGCCGTGGAGCCCGTTTATCGATGGCAATGACAAGAAGCCGGATTATGCGGTGAAGAGCAACTGAGTTATCCCGCTCAACCTGATCGTTCCCACGCTCTGCGTGGGAATGCAGCCGAGGACGCTCTGCGTCCAAAAGCGGACGCGGAGCGTCCGGTGAGGCATTCCCACGCGGAGCGTGGGAACGATCAATAAGCAAGGCCCTACCTATGCCCACTGCCATACACCGCTTTCTCATAGCCATCGCACTGTTGCTGCCGATACTGGCCCACGCCAGTGATGCCGAAGACTTCGTCGCGGCCAATCCCGTGCAACAGGCCAAACTGCTCGAAGCCTGGGCCGCGCAGCCCGACCCGGCCCGTATCGAACTGATCAACGCCCTGCAACAAGGCGAACTGACCGTCGACGGCCAAGCCAAAACCCTGCGCCTGAACAATCGCCTGCGGGGTCTGATCGACACTGCCATGGCCAGCCACCAATTGCTCGCCGCCGACGCCAAAATCCGTCTGACTGCCGCGCAGCAATTGCAGAAAAGCGCGAAACCCGCGCAGCTGAAATTCCTCGACCAGCAACTGGCTGGCGAAAAAGACGAGAGTGTTCACGCCGCCCTGAGTTTGGCGCTGGCCAATCTGCAATTGGTCGACAGCGACCCGACCGTGCGCCTCGCCGCCGTGCGTCTGCTCGGCGAAACCGGCGATCCACTGGCACGTACGCGCCTCGAAGGCTTGCTCGAACCCGGCGTCGAAACCGATGCCAATGTGCGTACCGCCGCCGAAACCAGCCTCGCCCAGGTCAAACGCAAACTGTTGATCGGCGAGATCCTCGGCCAAGCCTTCAGCGGCATGTCGCTCGGTTCGATTCTGCTGCTCGCGGCGCTCGGTCTGGCCATCACCTTTGGCCTGCTTGGGGTGATCAACATGGCCCACGGCGAGATGCTGATGCTCGGCGCCTACTCGACGTATGTGGTGCAGCTGATGTTCCAGCGTTATGCACCGCAGGCCATCGAGTTCTATCCGCTGATCGCCTTGCCGGTGGCGTTCTTCGTCACCGCCGCCATTGGCATGGCGCTGGAGCGCACGGTGATTCGCCATCTCTACGGCCGACCTTTGGAAACCCTGCTCGCGACGTGGGGCATCAGCCTGATGCTGATTCAATTGGTGCGCTTGTTGTTCGGCGCGCAGAACGTCGAAGTGGCGAACCCGGCGTGGCTGTCCGGCGGGATTCAGGTGTTGCCGAACCTGGTGCTGCCGTACAACCGCATCGTCATCATCGCCTTCGCCTTGTTTGTGGTGGTGCTGACCTGGCTGCTGCTGAACAAGACCCGCTTGGGCCTCAACGTTCGTGCCGTCACCCAGAACCGCAACATGGCCGCTTGCTGCGGCGTACCCACCGGGCGTGTCGACATGCTCGCTTTCGGTCTCGGTTCAGGCATCGCCGGCCTCGGCGGCGTGGCGCTGAGCCAGATCGGCAACGTCGGCCCGGATCTAGGCCAGAGCTACATCATCGACTCGTTTCTGGTGGTGGTACTGGGCGGCGTCGGTCAACTGGCCGGCAGCGTACTCGCCGCGTTCGGCCTCGGTATCGCCAACAAGATCCTTGAACCGCAGATCGGTGCGGTGCTCGGCAAGATCCTGATCCTCGCGCTGATCATTCTGTTTATCCAGAAACGTCCGCAAGGCCTCTTCGCACTGAAAGGACGGGTGATCGACTGATGAACCAGCCTCTGTTAGTCACGGCCACACAAAAGGCCGGGCCAAAAGTCACGATCGCGGTCGGCGCGGTGATTCTTGCCCTGCTGATCGCCCTGCCGTTGTTGTCCTTGCTACCGGCAGAAAGTGCCCTGCATATTTCGGCCTACACCCTGACACTGGTCGGCAAGATTCTTTGCTACGCCATCGTCGCTCTGGCGCTGGATCTGGTCTGGGGTTACGCCGGTTTGCTGTCCCTGGGCCACGGGTTGTTCTTCGCACTCGGCGGTTATGCGATGGGCATGTACCTGATGCGTCAGGCCGCCGGTGACGGTTTGCCGGCGTTCATGACCTTCCTGTCGTGGAGCGAATTGCCGTGGTATTGGACCGGCACCAGCAGCTTCGTCTGGGCCATGTGTCTGGTGGTGCTGGCGCCGGGATTGCTCGCACTGGTGTTTGGCTTTTTCGCCTTCCGCTCGCGGATCAAGGGCGTGTATTTCTCGATCATGACCCAGGCCCTGACCTTCGCCGGCATGCTCCTGTTTTTCCGCAACGAAACCGGATTTGGCGGCAACAACGGCTTCACCAATTTCCGCACGATTCTTGGTTTCGGCATCACCGAACCGGGGACCCGTGCGGTGCTGTTTCTCGCCACGGTATTGCTGCTGGTGGCCAGTCTGTTCATCGGCTGGCGTCTGGCGCAGAGCAAGTTCGGTCGGGTGCTGACCGCGCTGCGCGATGCGGAAAACCGCTTGATGTTCTGCGGCTACGATCCGCGCGGTTTCAAGCTGTTCGTCTGGGTGTTGAGCGCCGTCCTGTGCGGCTTGGCCGGGGCGCTGTACGTGCCGCAGGTCGGGATCATCAACCCGAGTGAAATGTCACCGACCAACTCCATCGAAGCGGCAGTCTGGGTCGCCCTCGGCGGTCGCGGCACCTTGATCGGTCCCCTGCTCGGGGCCGGCGTGGTCAACGGCATGAAGAGCTGGTTCACCGTGGCCTTCCCCGAATACTGGCTGTTCTTCCTCGGCGCGCTGTTCATCGTCGTGACGCTGTACCTGCCCAAAGGCGTGATTGGCCTGTTGAAGAAACGAGGTGAGCAATGAGAGTGACAGCGAGCGCCGAATTCATGCTGGAACCCGCCTTTTTCCCTGTCGAACCGAACAAGGATGCCGGCACCAGCCGCGACTCCATCGGCCTCGGCCAAAGCGCCGGCCCGGGGCTCGACACCCGCCACGGCACGATCCTGACCCTGGAAGACATCAGCGTCAGCTTTGACGGTTTCCGCGCGTTGAACAATCTCAACCTGTACATCGGCGTCGGCGAATTGCGCTGCATCATCGGCCCCAACGGCGCGGGTAAAACCACGCTGATGGACGTGATCACCGGCAAGACTCGCCCCAGCCACGGCAAGGCGTGGTTCGGCGAAACGCTGGACCTGACGCAGATGAGCGAAGTGCAGATCGCCCAGGCCGGCATCGGTCGCAAGTTCCAGAAACCCACCGTGTTCGAGGCCTTGAGCGTGTTTGAGAATCTCGAACTGGCGCAGAAGACTGACAAATCAGTATGGGCCAGCTTGCGTGCGCGTCTGAGCGGCGAGCAGAAGGATCGCATCAGCGAAGTGCTGGAGACGATTCGCCTGACCACCTCGGTCAACCGCCCGGCGGGCCTGTTGTCCCACGGCCAAAAGCAGTTTCTGGAAATCGGCATGTTGCTCATGCAGGACCCACAACTGTTGCTGCTCGACGAACCGGTGGCCGGCATGACCGACGCCGAAACCGAATTCACCGCCGAGTTGTTCAAGAGTCTGGCCGGCAAACATTCGTTGATGGTGGTGGAACACGACATGGGCTTTGTCGGCTCGATTGCCGACCACGTCACCGTGTTGCACCAGGGCAGCGTACTGGCCGAAGGCTCGCTTGAGCAGGTGCAGGAAAACGAGCGCGTGATCGAGGTCTACCTCGGCCGCTGAACTGCAAACACTTATCAAAACTGTGGGAGCTGGCTTGCCAGCGATGAGGTCGACACATCCAGCATTGATGCCGACTGATCCACCGCTATCGCTGGCAAGCCAGCTCCCACAGGGTTCTGTGTGCAACAGAAGGAATTTGAGAATGCTGCAAGTCGACAAGCTGCATCAGTACTACGGCGGTAGCCACATCCTGCGCGGCCTCTCTTTCGACGTGAAAGTCGGCGAAGTCACTTGCCTGCTCGGCCGTAACGGCGTCGGCAAGACCACCCTGCTCAAATGCCTGATGGGTTTGCTCCCGGCCAAGGAAGGCGCGGTGAATTGGGAGGGCAAACCGATCACCACGTTCAAGCCGCACCAGCGTGTGCACGCCGGGATCGCCTATGTGCCACAAGGCCGGGAAATCTTCGGCCGGCTGACCGTGGAAGAAAATCTGCTGATGGGTTTATCACGCTTTCCCGGCAGCGAAGCGAAAGAGGTGCCAGGTTTCATCTACGAATTGTTCCCGGTGCTGCTACAAATGAAGCAGCGTCGCGGCGGCGATCTGTCCGGTGGGCAACAACAGCAATTGGCGATTGGCCGCGCACTGGCCAGCCGTCCGCGTTTGCTGATCCTCGACGAACCCACCGAAGGCATTCAACCCTCGGTGATCAAAGAGATCGGCGCGGTGATCAAGAAGCTTGCGGCACGCGGCGACATGGCGATTCTGCTGGTCGAGCAGTTCTACGATTTCGCCGCTGAGCTGGCCGATCAATACCTGGTGATGTCCCGGGGTGAGATCGTGCAGCAGGGTCGCGGTGAAAATATGGAAGCCGAAGGTGTGCGCGGGCTGGTAACGATCTAGTACAACGAACTAATCTGTAGCCTCCTAACGATAATTACACACCATGAATTCGACTGTTTCACCTGCCCTGTTTACCCCGAGCTGGCACGCCGAGCTGGAACTGGCCTACGCCCGTTTCGACCACTGCACGCGCCCGGTCATGCGTCGGCACCTCGGCCCGCTACGGGTGCAAAAGCATCTATACGCCGAAGGCCCCGAAGTCTGCCAACACATCATCGTCCACCCACCGGGCGGGATTGCTGGCGGTGACCGACTGGATATCAGCGCCCGCGTAGAACACAACGCCTGGGCGCAGATCACCAGCCCCGGCGCAACCAAGTGGTATCGCGCCGGGGGACCCGCTTATCAGAAGCTCGACTTGCGGGTAGCGGCCGGGGCGACACTGGAATGGTTGCCGCAAGAGACCATCGTCTACAGCGCCGCTCAGGCCGAACTGACCACCTCGATTGACCTGGAAGGTGACGCCCGGCTGTTCTACTGGGACGTGGTGGCGCTGGGTCGCCCGGCCAGTGGCGAGCGCTTCGACCTCGGCCATTTTCAAGCGCATCTGGATATTCGTCGCGACGGTCGATTGCTCTGGCATGAACGTCAGCGCATTGTCGGCGACGACGGTTTGCTTGATTCGCCGATTGGTCTGGATGGCAATCCGGTGTTTGCGACGCTGCTGGTAACGGGTGAAATCGATGCTGAACTGCTGGAGCGTTGCCGCTCGCTGAATCACCAAGTACGCGGGGATCTGACCCAGTTGCCGGGTTTGCTGGTCGCCCGATGCCTGGCCAGTGAAGCACTGTTGGCTCGTGGCTGGCTCATCGATTTATGGCGATTGCTAAGACCCGCCCTGCTAGGACGAGAAGCCCGACCACCACGAATCTGGAGTACTTGAAGGCCCCACCCTCACCC
>NZ_JBYSZA010000030.1:0-73332 GCF_058786735.1 Pseudomonas sp. FW305-7 | reverse complement strand
GTCACCCCCAACCCAATGGACCCACACCATGCCAACCGCGCAACCCCGCCCTACCCCCGCGCCACTGCTCAAGCCCGGCGAAACGGTGGTGCTGTTCGACGGTGTGTGCAAACTGTGCAATGGCTGGGCGCGGTTCCTGATTCGGCATGATCATCAGCGGCGTGTGCGCCTGGCGGCGGTGCAGTCGCCCGAGGGCCAGGCGCTGCTCGCGTGGGCGGGGTTGCCGCTGGATCAGTTCGACACCATGGCGGTGATTCGTGACCGGCATTACTGGGAACGCTCGGATGCCTTTTTCGAAGTCATCAAGCAGTTGCCCGGCCGCTGGCAGCCTTTGCGACTGCTGCGCATCTTTCCACGCGTGCTGCGCGACTGGGGCTATGACCGCGTTGCGCTGAATCGTTATCGACTGTTCGGCAAATACGATACCTGTCTGTTGCCCAATCCCGACCACGAACAGCGCTTTCTGAAAATGGCGCCGCCGTCTGCCGCTGACTCCGACAGCTGACCAGCGAGGTCAGCAGCCAGATAGTGTCTGTTCAGCGCTGCCCGTCAGAAAATTGCACGGACAGGCTCAGGTTGGCCGGATCGTTGATCGCCGCCAGGTATTCGTCGACGCTGATTTCCCCGACACATGGCCGGGCACCGGGTGACGGCACGTAGCCCTGAGCCATTTTTGCCGCCAGCGCCACAGCGGCGCAGCTTGGGATTTCCGGGCCCCTGTCATTCAGGGCGGTGAGTTGCGCGGTCATCGACAGCGGTTTGCCGTCAACGCCCACGCCCTGAACATCGATGTACATCGCACTTTTGCCATCGCCGAAGCGTTCAAACCGGGTGCCCAGTCGATGCAGGCGTGCCGCCCAGACGGCATGGTCGCGCACCAGCCCGACTTTCAATGCCTGCGCCAGCAGACCATTGGCAATACCGCCGAGCTTCAGTCCGGCGCCAGCCTTGAAACTGAGGGTGTGTGCGCCATAACGACCGGCAAAGATATCCATGTCCGGCACGTCGACGTTCGCCAGCAACCGGGTGCCCAGTTGCGGCATCTTGCGCAAGGTCAGGTCCAGCCAGCCCGACACTTCCTGCACCTGGCCATTCTTCAATTGCCGGATCGGTTTGCCGGCGTAGGCCAGCACGCCTTCGATGGTCGACAGCCCCGGCATCTTCGCCGAGGAGGAAATGCCGTGCTCGATGACGTCGATACGGGAGAATCGATGACGCTGCTGATCAATGATCGCCGAAGACAGCGTTGGCACCGAACTGCAGCCACTGAGGATCGCCACACCTGCGGCTTTCGCCCGCTCATCGAGCAGGCCCACGCCATTGACGAAGGTTCGGCAGTCAGCCAGGTCGCAGTAATTCACCGAGGCGGCGATGCAACTCTCGGCAACCGCATAGGATTGCCCTTGAAACGGGCCACCGGTATGGACCACCAGGTGGATATTGAGCAAACGCAGCGCGGCGCTGAACTCGGGGCCCATGGCATCGCCGCACCAACCTTCGGCGACAGCCCCCGACTGGCTGTTCAGCTCATCGAGCTTGCCTTGCAACTTGTCCGGATTGCGCCCGGAGAGCACCAGCTCCACACCCGGCATGACCGCCAGATGCCGGCAAACAATGCTGCCGAAATTACCGTAGCCACCGACGACCATCACCCTGAACGACATTTCCACTTCCCTACTGACCGGCTGCTGTTTTTCCCGATTGCGCACATCCGCACACGGAGCGTGAAGGATATCGGGCCCGGCGTCGGCAAGCCAATGCCATGACATCAAACGCTCAACGACCCGGTGTTATCGCGCCTGCGTGCCGTGCGCAAGAACCGCATGATCGACATTCCATTCACCCATTTACAGCCGACGGTCAACAGCGGTGCGGTCGCCCTGCATCTGGCCCGGCAACTCAAGGCACTCAACGAAAATTAAATGAACCCGCCGCACCACACGCCACCTAACAAAGACCATCAGGAGGTAGCCAATGCAAATCGAAACCGTGTGGATCGTACTGGCGGCAGTTCTTCTGCTTATTGAACTGTGGGCCATCAATCGGGTGCGTAAAAGCGAGGGCAAATCGAGTAACAAGGGGGTATGGATTGTGCTGATCGTGTTTGTGCCGCTGTTCGGACTGATCGCCTGGGCAATCGCCGGGCCTAAACACATCAGCCAGAATACGGCGTCGCATCCGGGTCGTTAAGGGAACAGCAGCGCGCCGGCTTCACGCATGAAAATCTCGACGGTCTTCGGGCCGATCCCGTCAAATTCCGCCAGGCGTTGCTCGAACGCCTGGCGATCGGCACTTGCGGCAACGATATTGCCGACCTTCCCCGCGTATTCATCATTGAGCTTGTGAGCCAACGCCAGAAGCCGCTTTGCTGTGGTTTCGTCGTAACGCACGTAATGTGCCTCGCCGAGCATCGCCACCAGTTCCCGATGGCTGCAATTGGCCAACTTGCGCGGCGTATCACGCTGCCGTTTTTCCACGATCACTCGATAGGCCTGTGCCGCAATGTCGGCCTGGATGCGTTTGCCCATCAGAAAACTGGCGATCAACCATTTGAACAGCGGCGTCTCATCGCCGTGGCCGAAGTGGATATGCAGGTCCTGCGCGGTGATCGTTTTACTCATTGAGCACTCCGCAATTGTAAAAAAGAATTTCAAAGGTTTGCCGGGGTCTATGCCCTACCTTCCTCAAGAGCTCGTCCATTCATGAAATTTGCGTCTTTCTGTCAGGCCCTGTCCAATTGGGCCGGCAGCTCGAAAACCTTTGTCGCCGCGATCGTCCTGATCATCATCTGGGCACTGACTGGCCCGTACTTTCACTACAACGACACCTGGCAACTGATCATCAACACGTCGACCACGATCATCACGTTCCTGATGGTGTTCCTGATCCAGAACACACAAAACCGCGACAACGATATCTTGCACCTGAAGATCGATGAGCTGATCCGGGCCACCACCGACGCACAGAATGCAACGCTGTGCCTGGACAAAATGGGTACCCGGGAACTGCGCAAACTGCGTGCGCATTACAGCTCCCTCGGGGAAAACGACGAGATCAATGTCGACTCGACCGCAGACTGAACGACTGAAAGTGGAGTGCATGGGGCACTCCACTTTCTGCTCTATCAACCGATCAAGTTGCTGGCACTAAAGCAGGTGTCTCAATCGTCTCCGCCAACGGCACATCACTGCCGCCGGCGTGAGGATCACCTTGCGGCAGTTTTGCTCTTTCTTGTCGAAGATCTTGTAGCCCTCGGCGGCCTGTTCCAGAGACATCCGGTGGGTGATGATCGCCTCTGGCTGCAAGCGCCCGGTCTCGATATGGCCGAGCAGTTCGGGCAGGAAGCGCTGCACGTGGGTCTGGCCCATCTTGAACGTCAGGCCTTTATCGAATGCATCGCCAAACAGGAAACCGTGGATCGGTCCGGAATACACGCCGGGCACACTCACCACCCCGCCCCGGCGCACCGCCGCAATGCATTGGCGCAACGCCTTGCCGCTGCCGCCCTCGATTTTCAGCGTGGCCATGATGGTTTCCGTGGTACTGCCCTTGGCTTCGAAGCCCACTGCGTCGATCACCGCATCGACACCACGACTGCCGGGCGTCTGGCGAATGATGGTGTCGGCCGGATCATCGTCGTCATCGAAGTTGATCGGGATCACGCCGTAGGTGCGCTGCGCATACTCCAGCCGATAGGCGTGGTGATCGACCATGAAGATGCGTTCGGCACCGAGCATTCGCGCGCAGGCAGCGCTGAGCAAGCCGACTGGCCCCGCGCCGTAGATCGCGATGCTTGAACCCTGGCCGATACCGGTGTTGGTCACGGCTTGCCACGCGGTCGGCAGGATGTCGGAGAGGAACAACACTTTCTCGTCCGACAACGTCCCCGGCACTTTGAACGGCCCGGTATTGGCCTTTGGCACCCTCACCAGCTCTGCCTGGCCACCGGGAATGCCGCCATACAAACGGCTATAACCGAACAGTGCAGCCGGCGGCGGGATGACCTTTTTGTTCAGCGCCCCGCCCGGGCCCGAGTTGGTCGTTTCGCAGGCAGCGTACTGTTGCAGTTGGCAGAAGAAGCAATCACCACAGGCGATCACGAACGGAATCACCACCCGATCGCCACGCTGTACCGCCGACACCGCCGAACCTGTTTCCTCGACGATGCCCATGAACTCATGGCCGAAGATATCGCCATGCTCGACCGTGGGAATCTTGCCGCGATACAGGTGCAGGTCCGAGCCGCAAATGGCCGTGGCCGTGACCCGCAGAATGATATCGTCCGGCGCTTCGATGATCGGGTCCGGCACGGTTTCGACTCTGACATCATGGGCGCCGTGGTAGGTCATTGCTCGCATGGGGGTGTCCTCGTACGTTCGAATGAAAGGATGGCTGCTTCATTTTCGGAAGGACAAACGCCGACGCGAGTTCATAACGTTTGGGCTTATTCGGATCAGTGGCGTCATTCGCCAATCCGCACCTTGCCGCTGAAGACTTTGAAGCCATAGGTGTTGTAGACCAGCGTCAGCGGAATCAGCACGGCGAAACCGATCAGCATGAACACCTGACTTTTCGGGCTGGACGTGGCGGCTTGCAAGGTCAGATCCGGCGGCACGATCAAGGGAAACAACGCCGTCAGCATCAAGGCAAATGCGAGGATGAACACCCCCAACGCCGCGAACAACGGCAAGGCGTGGAAGCGGCTGCGAAACCCCAGCAGGAAGAATGCGAGCAATGCGATCAGCAGCGCTGTCGACGGCAGCCACACACGAGCGTCGGTCAGTCGTTGCCAATACTGCCCCTGCAGCAGCGCCGTCCAGAGCACCAGCACCAGCAACAATCCCACGGTGACCAGCGCCAGCACTTTCGCCTGGCGTGCGCAGCGATTTTGCAGGTCATCCACGGTGCGCCAGTACAGCCAACTCGCCCCCAGCCACGCGTAGCCCGACACCAGCACCAGACCACAAAACAACGGAAACGGCGTCAGCCATTCAGCGCCATTGCCGCTGTACTGACCATTCGCGTGCGGTACACCCTGCACCAACGTCCCCAGCACTACCCCCTGAATGGCACCGGTGGCCAGCGAACCGACCAGCAACACGCCATCGACCATGCGCTTGGTCTTTTCGCTCGGCGCGTAGTCGCGAAACTCAAGGGCCACCGCGCGCAGAATCAACGCCAGGAACATCAGAATAAAAGGCAGGTACAACGCCGGCAGCAACACCGCATATGCCAACGGAAACAGCGCCAGCAGCCCGCCGCCACCCAGCACCAGCCACGTTTCGTTGGCGTCCCAGATCGGCAGAATGGTCACGGCCATGGCGCGGCGATCATGACTGGATCGGGTCAGCCCCATCAGCATGCCCACACCGAGGTCGGTGCCATCGAGCAGCACATAATTCATCACCGAAAAGGCCAGGGCGGCGGCACACAGCAGCGTGATCCAGTCGGTGTCGATCATCGGGAGTGCCCCGTTTCATCGGCCAGGGTCGGCTGTGGTCCGGGTTCGTCTTCGTGGGGTGGTTCGCGCAGAACGCGCAACAGCACCCACAGCCCGATGCCGAAGATCAGCAGATAAAACAACAATATCAGCCAGGTCGATGTCAGCACCTGCGCGCGGGAAACCGGCGACAGACTGTGCGCCGTGCGTAACAGACCGTAGACGGTGAACGGCTGTCGGCCAACCTCGGTGACCACCCAGCCGCTGAGCATCGCCACGAAACCAGCCGGCGCCAGCAGCACGCTGCTCCACAACCACCAGCGGGCGACGTAGAGTCTGTGCCGTCGACGCATCAGCAGACTGACCACGCCCTGCCCCAGCATCAACAGGCCCAGCCCGACCATCAGCCGAAAGGCGAAAAACACCGGCGCCACCGGCGGAATGTCCTGCGGCGGGAACTCGTCCAGCGCGGCGATGCTGCCGCTCAAGTCGTGCGTCAGGTATAGAGAGCCGATGCGCGGGATCGCCACCTCCCAGTGATTGCGGCGCTCGCTCATGTCCGGCCAGGCAAACACACGCAAGGGCTCGCCCGCCCCTTCGGCCGGGCGAGTCCAGGAACCTTCGATGGCCGCAACTTTTTGCGGCTGGACCAGCAAAGTGTTTTGCCCGTGCAGATCGCCGACCACGATCTGCAACGGCATCAGCACGACAATCGTCCACAGCGCCATGGAAAATTGCAGGCGCGCCCGCGGATTGCCCGACGCCTTCAACAGTTGCCACGCACTGGCGCCAGCCACCAGGGTGGCGGTGCCGAGCAGCGCGGCCAGGGTCATGTGCAGCAGACGATAGGGAAACGACGGATTGAAGATGATCGCCCACCAGTCTTCGGCGATGAATCGGCCGTCGGCGGCAAGCGCATAGCCCACGGGCGTGTGCATCCACGAATTGGCTGAAAGGATCCAGAACGCGCTAATCAACGAGCCCACTGCCACCGAACACGTGGCAAAAAAATGCAGACGCGGGCCGACCTTTTTCATGCCGAACAGCATGATCCCGAGGAAACCGGC
Organism: Pseudomonas sp. FW305-7; assembly: GCF_058786735.1. Lineage (NCBI taxonomy): Bacteria > Pseudomonadati > Pseudomonadota > Gammaproteobacteria > Pseudomonadales > Pseudomonadaceae > Pseudomonas > Pseudomonas sp. FW305-7. The sequence continues at coordinate 66,825 of NZ_JBYSZA010000030.1, read as the reverse complement.
CTCAAGAAAAAACGCCGCGAGCACTTCGTAAAACATCAAAGGCCCGAGCACATCCCCCGCCTGCACCGCCAGCCGCGACCAGTTCAGCCCAAACTGATATTCCAGAATCAGCCCTGAAGCGACGCCCACCGCCACATTGAGAGCAAACACCTTGAGCCAGTAGCGATAGATGTCCAGATAGATCTTGCGCCCGCTCTTCAGCCAAAGCGCTTCGAGGACCATCAGGAAATTCGCCAGGCCGATGCTCAACGCCGCCAGCACGATATGAAAACTGATGGTGATCGCGAACTGGCTGCGCGCCGCCATCAGCGCGGATTCAACGGTATCCATGGCGGCGTCCGGTTTGCGGGTCGTTGCGCATCGCGTCGTCCTCATAGGCATATCGCCTGTTGTGAGTTGGACATCAGCGCGGCCGCGCAAATTCATCACAAGCGGTGATCTGCAATGCCGGCCGGGGGCTGTTCATGCAGGCTGCACGAAGGCCTTTTGCCCCGGCCTCGCGCAAACCCTTGCGCCAGCGCGGTTGGCGGTTTCGGATCGAGTTGGCACAGCAAATGCGACAGCTTCAGGGACTCCACAGCGCCGTGGCACAACGGCCTGTGTTCAATCCGTGAAAGCAGAGGCAACCCCCCATGAACGCCATCGACCTTCTCAAAGCCGACCATGAAAAAGTGAAAGGCATCTTGTCGCAACTCAGCGAATCCACCGACCGGGCGATAAAAAAACGCACGGAACTGCTGGCCAAGCTGGAAATGGAAATCTCGATCCACACCCGCCTCGAAGAAGAAATCCTCTACCCGGCATTCAAGGAAGCCGGCAGCAAAGAGCAGGACATCATGTACTACGAAGCCAAGGAAGAGCACCGCACCGTGGACTCGCTGGTCCTGCCGGATCTGAAAATGACCGACCCCGGCACGCCCGAATTCGCAGGCAGGGTGAAAGTGGTCAAGGAGCTGCTGGAGCACCATATCGAAGAGGAAGAAACCGAAATGTTCCCGCAGGCGAAAAAACTCCTCGGCAAAGCCAGACTCGATGAACTCGGCGCCGAAATGGAAGCGATGAAAGCCAGTTACAAGAAGGACATGGCAGCCGGCAACATGGCCGCGTAAGTATTTGATCGCACCCCGAGCCCGGCAGAAATGCCGGGCTTTTTTGTTGCATCAATCCAACCACCACTGAAGATCACTTGTGGGAGGGGGCTTGCTCCCGAAGGCGGCAGATCGGCCGCAAGCAACTCTGAATGCCAGACCACATTCGCGAACCAGCCCGCGCCGACCTGTAGTACCGTCACCCGGTCAACAACAGGGAGGTGGATATGGAACAGGGAGCAGGCAAGCGCATCGTGGTCATTGGTGCAGGCATCGTCGGCGCGTCACTGGCGTATCACCTGGCGGGCAAAGGTGCCGACGTCACGCTGATCGAGGCCGAAGACATCGCGTGCGGCGCGACGGGACGCTCACTCGGCTGGATCAACGCCACTTACGCCGGGCCCGATCCTATCGCGCAACTGCGCGGTGCGGCGATCAACGAATACCGCCGACTCGAAACCGAACTGCCCGCGCTGAAAATACGCTGGACCGGCGCGCTGTCCTACGGCGCGAGCATTGATGACATCGCGCAAGCGTCTGCAACCCTGCTGCCACGCGCCGAGATTCTCGCCCGTGAGCCGAACCTCAAGCATCCCCCGCAGCAAGCCCGTTTCGCCGCCGAAGAAGGCGCACTCGAACCGGCGCCCGCGACTCATGCCTTGATCGCCGGCGCCCAGTCCTTTGGCGCCCGGTTACTCACACAGACCCGAGTGCTCGGGTTCACCCTCAGCGGCACTCAGGTAACCGGCGTTGAAACCACCACAGGCATTATCGCCAGCGACATCGTCGTCATCGCAGCAGGCATCGGCACTCCCCATCTGACCGCCCTGCTCAACGCATCCCTGCCCATTGCGGCCGCCCCGGTCATCCTCATTCGCTACAAGACCCAGGCCGATGTCGTGCGCGGCATCATTTCCAACCCACAAATGGAAGTTCGGCGAAGTGCGGATAACACCTTGCTGGCTGCGGAGGATTACCTCGACGACACGCCGCAAAATTCTCCGCAAGCGATCGCACTGCGAACCGCCAAAGCCATTCAGAACGAACTTCACGGGATCATGTCCATCGAGCCAGAGTCCGCCTGCATCGGCCTCAAACCCGTCACTGCCGATAGCCTGCCCATCGTCGGCTTCCTGCCCAATGTCACTGGCGTCTACGTGTGCTCGATCCACCCCGGCGTCACACTGGCCGCAATCGTCGGCCGACTCGCCAGCGAGGAAATCATCGACGGCCAATCATCGGCCGCCCTCGCCCCGTGTCGTCCCGCGCGATTCCTGTAAATTCAGGCCGCACTTGATTTAGACTTGGCGGCTTTTTTCGCAAAGGATTTGCACATGCAGCGCATCGTTATTCTGGGCAACTCGGGCAGTGGAAAATCGACCATCGCCCGGGACATTGGCCGACGTCTGGGTCTGCCCGTGGTGCATCTCGATCCGCTGTTCTGGGAGCCCGGCTGGATCGAGCCGGATAACCAGATGTTCCGCGAGCGGGTGCGACACGCTATCGCCGGTGACGCTTGGGTCTGCGAGGGTAATTATTCGCGACGCACCTTCGATCTGCGGCTGCCCCGTGCGGATCTGATTATCTGGCTCGATACGCCGCGCCTGACCTGTTTGGGGCGGGTCATTCTGCGCAGCGTGTTGAACCGGCCACGCGCAGACCTGCCGGCCGGTTGCACTGAGCGGCTGGATAAAGCATTTCTGGGTTTTCTGAAGTTCGTCTGGCACTTTGATCGGGTCAATCGCCCGAGCATTGACGCTAATCGCTTGGCCATCGGCGCGCAAATTCCGGTCGTTCACCTGCGAGGCTCGCAGCAGATTTCGGCGTTTCTGGCCGGCCTGTCGACTCAAGCTCAAACTACTGAAGCCTCACACATCTGAAGTGAAACCAGAACTGCCTGTTCGGAGCGTTTACCGATGAAAATCTACTGGCCGATGTTCTGGTCTCAGCATCGAGGAATCGACTACGGCGCCGCCACGCTTCGCCTCGATGAAATATTGCCAAGCGTTGGCGCAAGAACCTTCGCGTTCTTTGATAACAACGACCTTCCAGCCGACGGCGAAACCATCCATCTAGTCTGGACTCCGCCGGTTTCCGACTTGAACGACTGGAGTGAACAGCCTTCGGAAATTGCCCAAAGCTACCTCTTGAAGGCCAACGTGGTCGGCGCAGCTCAAGCCCCCGCCTCAACAACAGAAGCCTCGCGCCGCGCCCACTCTGGCAAGCGCGAATATGAGCTTGATGTGATTTCCTGCGAGCGTTTTCTGTCGGTGCTGCAAGCACTCCCGGCGCACTCAAACCCATGGGATCTACTCGGCAATGCATGGGCGTGGGAGCAAATCTCATGGTCCGGCAGCGCGGTCGTTGAAGGAATGACCTATCTGACCGCGACAGCGAACGAAGCTTTTATGGAATTGATTTTCGAGGAGATCGACGAGCAGATCATCGGGCTCTTCTCGTTGCACATCGATCCGGGTGGCGTGTTCCAGGATTTCGGCAGGAAAATACTGACGGGCGAAGAACGGCGGTTGATCAAACAGGTACTCGACACCGCGCAGCCACTGCATGACTCACAGCCGGCATACCTTGTGGATCGCGCACTGACCTCAGCGCACGATAAAAATGGCAGCGAGTGAGTATGGATAGCCGTAAAGACGTCACTTTCGCCTATCAAGCGGTTTACCGTTACCTGGTCGGTTTGATCGAGACCACGAGCGTCAAGGGGGAACAGAAGCTCCCTTCCCTGCGCCAACTCGCCCAGCGCCTGAGCGTGTCGGTGTCGACCACCAAATACGCCTACGCGCTGCTTGAAGACGAAGGGCGAATCTACGCCCGCCCCAAGCTCGGTTATTTCACCCGATCGACGCCCGCCGCGCTACCGAATGACCGCTCGACCAACCTGCTGGACAGCGCATTCTTCAACGCACGGCAACCGGGCATGCTCGCACTGTGCAGCGACGCGCCGGCGATGCTGGCGTCACTGCAGAATCCATTGTTGATGATGGAGCGTGAACTGACCCGGCAATACCCGGGCGATCCGGCGCCGCACTATCAGCCGTTGGGTGAATCGGAACTGCGCGCTACGTTGGCCGAGCGCTACACCCGTTCCACCCAGTGTTACTGGCAGGCCGAACATGTCTACATCGGCGCCGATCTGCAGAGTGTAATGGCGCTGTCGCTGCAGGCCCTGAATCTGCAAGGCACGCTGGCGGTGGTGGAATCGCCGTGCTCTTGGGCGATTCTGCGCCAGTTGCAAGCGGCGCAGATTCGCGTGATCGAAATGCCCCTGAACGAGCAAGGACGCTTTGACTTGCCGGCGTTCAATGCGCTGCTCAACGATGAGCCCATCCGCCTGGCGGTGCTGTCGTCGACGGTGAACGTGCCCCAAGGCAACCTGATGCCGGCGCAGGACAAACAGCAAATCTGCCGCTGGTTGGCAGAGCGCGATATCTGGCTTTTCGAAAACGATACCTACGGTGAACTCTGCTTCGAACCGGAACCTGCTCGCTACCGCGATTTTGCCGACCCGGAGAAACTGTTGGTGTTCTCGACCTTCGACAAGATCATTGGCGCGGAAGCCCCTTACGGTTACGTGCTCTGTCGCCAGCAGCCGCTGCAATTTCATCGGCTGTTTATCGAGCGAGGCTTTCGCCTTTCGCCGACCCGGCAGAAAGCAATCGCCCGCCTGTTCAACTCCAGACGCATCGACCAGCACCTGATCACACTGCGCGCGCTGTTGCAGGAGCGCATGCAGCGCATGAAAGCGTTGCTGGAGGAGCATGGCAAAGGTCGATGGCAGGTAGTGGTCCCGCAGGGCGGCGCGAGCTTCTGGCTCAAAGCCACACACCCGGTGGACATGCGACGAGTCTTTGAGCGCTTGCTGAAGCAACGCATCGTCATCGTCCCCGGGGAAGTGTTCAGTCAGCAAGGCGCCTGGAAACATCACCTGCGCCTGAGCTACACCCTCGAATGGCACAAGGATATAGCTCAGGCCTTGAAGCAACTGGCTCAGGCGTTCGACGAAGCCCGTTAGCCCGTTCAGAGTCCATAGCAATGCCGCGCTTCAGGGAATTGATCCTGACGCACCTCATCGGCAAAACGCTCGCAGGCCTCACGAATCACCGCGCCGACATCGGCGTACTGTTTGACGAAGCGCGGTACGTGCGCACCGCCGAGGCCCAACACGTCTTCGGTGACCAGCACCTGACCGTCGCACGCCGGCGAAGCGCCAATGCCGATGGTGGGCATTTTCGAATCTGCAGTAATCTGCCGCGCCACGCCTTCGGCCACGCCCTCAAGCACCAGGCTGAACGCGCCCGCCTGAAGACTCGCCCGGGCATCTTCGGCAATCACCGCGCCGGTTTCGGCAGTCAGCCCCTGCGCCTTGAAGCCGCCCATGACATTGACGAACTGCGGCATCAGCCCGACGTGCGCCATGACCGGTATACCGCGCGCCACAAGAAACTCGACGGTAGGCGCCAGCGCCGTGTTCACCTCCAGTTTGACCGCATCACACCCGGTGCGCGCCAGCACCTGGGCGCAATTACGAAAGGCCTGTTCATGGGATTCCTGATAGCTGCCAAACGGCATATCGGCGACGACGCAAGCCAGTTGCGTGCTATCGACCACCGCCCGGGTGTGGCCGATGATTTCTTCCAGCTGCATGCTCAGTGTCGAGGGCCGGCCATAGCCGACCATTGCCGTCGAGTCGCCAATCAGAATGAAATCGACAATCGGGTCGATCAGCCTGGCAATGGCACTGGAATACGCCGTCAGCGAGACGATTTTCTGCTGGCCTTTCATCGCCACCAGTTGTGGAACGGTCAGTCGTTTGGTGCGGGTATGGCTGCTCATGTGCGTCGTCCTGAAAGGTTTGTCCGTGGCTGAGAGACCTTCTCGAAGGCACTGCCGAATGCTTCCACATGGCACTCGACTCCCAGCGGAGTGAGTGCCCGATTATTGGCTGCACAGGGGAGAATTCAATGTACAGATTCCGCCAGAAAAGCAACCCAGCCCCCAGCCGCGAGCGGAATCTGCGCCCTGCCTGATACTCATCTCGAGTAAAGTGTGGCGAATGGGCCTCCTGAACTGTCACCCTCTGTGATGTTCGATTTAAAGAGGCTGCCAATGGACTGCACGACTCGAAAAGGACGTCATCTCATGTTTCATCGCAACAGGCTGGTGCCAGAGCTCATGGTGACTCACCTGGAGGAAAGCCTGGCTTTCTGGGTCGCTTGTCTGGGTTTCAGCATCGCTTACCAACGCCCCGAAGACGGCTTCGCCTATCTGGACCTGAACGGCGCTCAAGTCATGCTTGAGCAAGTCGATCCGCACGCCGGTCAATGGCTGACCGCAGCGCTGAGCAAACCCTTTGGCCGGGGCATCAATCTGCAAATTGACGTTGAAGCGGTCGCCCCTGTCATCCACAGACTGGAGCAGGCAGGCTTTGCACTTTTCCGGGCATGCAAAGATACGTGGTACCGGGCGGACAACGTCGAGGTCGGCCAGCGCGAGTTTATTGTTCAGGACCCCGATGGTTACCTGATCAGGCTGGTGGAGCGTCTGGGTGAGCGGCAGGTCAGCTCAATCTGAAGGCACGCCATTGCCCAGTTCTCACCGCGTCCACTCAACACGCTCAAGGAAAATACCCATCATGGATGACTCCATCACTTACCGGCTCGCCACCGCCGAAGACGCACTGACCTTTTGCGAGTTGGGTCAGTTGCTAAACGCTGTGCACCACGCCGCCCGTCCCGATATCTACGCCGCGCCCACCGAAGACTTTTCCCGCGACCTGCCGCACTGGTCGGGGGTGTTCGAGAAGCCGAATCAGGTCGCTTTCATTGCCCACGTCGGTGATCAGCCGGCGGCCTTCATTACCGCCAATCTTTCGGCAAGCGCCGGGCCGCTGATGCAACCGCAGAATGTCGTGCGCATCGGCTCGGTGTGCGTGGCGGAGCGTTTTTCCGGCAAAGGCATTGGTCGGGCGCTGATGCAAAGGGTCAAGGATTGGGGCATCGAGCATAACGCTCAGGACTTGCGCCTGACGGTGTGGCCGTTCAATGAACGCGCGGCGCGTATGTATGCGGAGTTCGGTTTCGAGCATCGCGCAGTCGAAATGGGTATGCGTCTGGCATGAGCAGGCAAAAACGACTCGCCCTGATCGTCTTCGGTTTATTGCTGTTCTACGCCGGGCTATGGACGGCCTCAGACTGGTGGGAAAGAGCGCTCGCCAAGCCGGACGGGGCCGCGGATATCAGCCCCGACGGCTGCGTGCGTGTCCAGCAGTTCAGACCCCATTGGCTGTTGTTCAATTCCTTTCATCCTCAGTTCCACCCGGACGATCCGCAGGATCGGACGTGGTTCGTCAGTTGGGAGAGCCCGGCGTTTTTTCGTTTGTACGACAATCGCAATGGCCAGTTGCTCGGCGAGAGCGAAATCTATGATCTGGTGGCTTATGGCGGACCACTAATCTGGGGTTATGGCCCTTCAAGCACCGTGTACGTCGGCATGATCCAGATCGGCACCACACCGTCAGACTGCCCGGGCAATCATCAAGGCTAGCTCTCCAATTCGACTACGCTGATCGAGCGCGCTTACTTCCTGCGCTCGTCTGATTGGAGACACCGACATGACTCGCTCTCTGTTGACCGCCCTGAGCCTGCTCGCCCTGAGCTTTGCGGCCCATGCTGACATCACTCCATTTCCTGCGGTGTTCCGGGTTCAAGAGATCCCCGTCGACGGCGCGACAATGCACGTGCGCGTCGGTGGCAAAGGCCCGGCCGTGGTGCTGTTGCATGGCTTCGGCGATACCGGCGACATGTGGGCACCGCTGGCAGCGGATCTGGCGCGTGATCATACGGTGGTGGTGCCCGACCTGCGTGGCATGGGTTTGTCGTCGATTCCTGAAACTGGCTACGACAAGAAGACTCAGGCCGGTGACATTCGCGCGGTCTTGAGCGCCCTGAAAATCGAGCACTCGGTGGTCATCGGCCACGACATCGGCACCATGGTCGCCTTCGCCTATGCCGCCCGCTATCCAGAGCGGACCGAGCGTCTGGTGGTCATGGACGCGCCGGTCCCGGGGATCACGCCGTGGAACGACATCGTGCGCTCGCCGATGCTCTGGCACTTCGACTTCGGCGGCGCTGACATGGAGCGTCTGGTGGCCGGACGCGAGCGCATCTACCTCGACCGTTTCTGGAATGAATTCGCCGGCACCCCGGCGAAAATCGACGAAGACACCCGCCAGCATTACGCCAAACTTTATGCGCCCCCCGGCGCCATGCACGCGGCGTTCGCGCAGTTCCGCAGCATTCGCCAGGACGCGACCGACAACGAACCCGTACTGCAAAAGCGCCTGACCATGCCAGTGCTGGCCGTGGGCGGTGAGAAATCCTTCGGCAACAACGAAGCGATCGTCATGCGCAACGCCGCGGACAAGGTCACTGAAGTGGTGATTCCGGGTGCGGGGCATTGGTTGATGGAGGAAGCGCCGGCGCCGACAATCAAGGCTGTTCGGGACTTTATTTCGATGTGAGGGAATGGCGGTGTTTTTGCTGCGCATGCCAAACGCGAAGAACTCAGCAACTAGTCACGGCCCCGATTCACGCTTAACATACCCGCAACTCGTATTACCGCGGCTGCTGAACCCGGTACTCACGAGGAAACAATCATGCAAAGAACCCGCGCCTGGCGACGTAAACAGGCCCGTAAATGCGGCAATGGCAAAGCGGCCGATCCGCTGAAGTTCAAGCCGGAAAAGAACTGGAAGTTGATATACACCCGTTCTGACAAGCTGGTCAGGGCGCGCCAGCTCGGCATGCCCTATCCCATCCGCACCACGCGCCAATTGTTGGATCAAGAGTGACCAATCTCCTGTTCATCTGCAGCCGCAACCAGTGGCGCAGCCCCACGGCGGAAGCCATCTGGCGCCGCCGCCCCGGCTTCGACGCCCGCTCGGCCGGCACCAGCCCCAATGCACGCAAACCGGTCGGCCCGGCGGATATCCGCTGGGCCGATGTCATCTTCGTCATGGAACGCAAACACTTGAATCGCTTGCAGGCCGAATACGCCCGGTTACTTGAGTACAAGCCGATCCACACGCTGGATATTCCGGATGACTATCGCTACATGGATCCTGAGTTGATGAGCATCCTCGAAGACACCGTGACGCCCTACCTCAACACCTAGACTATTGGCTTGAACCACTGCCCTCCGCCACTAATACATCGAGTGAAAAAACATGAATCGTCAGAAAAAACTGCAGCAGTTGTTCAAGGAAAAAGCCAAAAAGGCCAACGCAAAACTGGCCCCGAAAAAGCCTAAATACATCAGCAAGGCCGAGCGCGCGAAACTGGAAGCCGAGGCTAGTTCGGAGTCGGTGGTTTCGTCCGAGAGCTGATTCAGGTATCTGCCCTACAGTTCACAGGGCGCACCGTCCTCGTCGAAGTAGTAGATGTTTTCATGCTTGTAACCCCACTGACCGCCGTGCAAACGGACATGCGGTTCGAACGTGAAACAGGACACCTCACCCAGTTGCCGGTGATTACCCGATTCAATGTAGAGCCTTTGCTCCCGTCGCTCGCAGATGCTGTGACCGACGTTGCCAAGGAAGTCCAGATTCTCGCAACCGATATCGAGAACAGCCTCATTAGCCCACTCATACAAGTCGTTAAACGTGGTTTCAGGACGAACAAATTGCAGCATGTGCACATGCAAGCGCTGTTGCACCGCGTATCCGCCAGTGAACTCCTCACCCACCGGCATCGTTCGACACACTCCATCTTCAACGTAAAACGAACGAGCACAATCACCCCAGATATCGCCTGATCGCGGGCTGAGATCGACGGTTATCAGGTTATATAAGCCGACCTTTTCTTCACTGGGCTGATAATCGCGGCCGGACACTGAAAGCAGGCTACGCGACCCCAAAAGTACGAAGGCCGGGCAATCGTAGTACCAGGTTTGCGGGTACCCCGCGTGCGCCAGTCGGTCGGCGGCGAACTTCGCGATAGAGGCTTCTGTAGAGCCTGGGATGATGTGATCAACGAGTTGGGCGAGAACGGATTTCGCCGCTGCCTGGACGGGTCGATTGCGTGGCGCGGGCATGAACGGAAGCTCCTTTTATGATCGGTTCGATTAAAGCTGATTGAGTATCCGTAACCACTTTCCTCCTTGCCGTCGACCAGCGTTTATTAGCTGACACAGCGTACTCGCTCACTCAAGCACTGCTTTCAGGCTCTGATCTCTGCCAAGTAATTTTTGAGCTTTTCGTACTCGTCAAAAGTCAGCTCATAAGTGACGAGGATTTTCTGTCCCGGCAGAGGTTTAAGCGCCAGTAGTCTGTACAAAGACTGCCACGCCCACACTAATAAAATCAAAAACACCACGTAGACAAGCAGATAAATACTGAAGACAAATATAAGCTGCGAGCCATCACTGAAATCCAGAAGCGACGAAAGATAGATCAACGTGTTGGTAGCGACTATAAACAACAGCATAAAAATCCATAGCAGAAAGTTCCGCACACCTACTGACAGTTTCATATTTCTCATTTTCGGGACCTGAATGGCTAAACGTATAAAAATTCAAAGAAGCGCTCATCGAGCATTTAAATCAAATGCCTGTCGACACGTAATACCACCCCCCACCCATCTCGGTGACGATGGCGTTTTCTGCCTTGTCAGGCTGGTATTTCGCGAGCGGTGAATAGACATAAGATGCGTAACAAAGAAAGCAAGAAAGATGGATTTGTGCGAACGACACACGGCCTTGCGCGGACTCAACGCTGAGCCTTATAGGGGCTATTTTTGCTTTTCTCGCCGCCTCCCTGGCTTTGGCAAAAAGCGCCGTGCCTGATTCATCAAACGGCGTTTTCTCGTCGCCGACTCCACAAGTCGAGGCGGTCGAGTTGGCATACTCCGCCGACTCGACACGTACACTCTCACACCAGTCCTGGTCCTGATAATAAGAAATTCCATATCCGTTAAATGCAGTGACCAGAGTATCCAGCCGAGGCACCATTTCGGGATCCGTTGAATCAGCCGTTGCGTAGAGAACAACTACAATCAAAGCCAGTATTGCGGCGATACCCAACACCAACTTAATCAAAACCCAGGCCAGGTATTGAATCGTGCAGAGCAGAATATGGGCTGTCGATTTCAGGAAACGCATCATGACGACTTAAATACTCCGACCAGCGAAAACAGCACGCAATTCGGTGGTCTCACCGGCGTGACTTCTTTCATCTCGTGGAGGTTCGGGTATGGCGGGAACAGGCACACTTCCATATTCACTCATCAATCATCCTTGTTAGTCCCGGGAGAATCCTGTCCCGGGAGTGCGGCGCAGAGGATACACCATCCGCTCAGTCCCTTTTACACGTCAGCCACGCTCCCCAAAAAAGACTGCTGAAAAACCGGGTCGCCTCGCCAAACCCCGCCTCACGCAACAGCGTTTGAACCGCCGCTTCGGAATGCGGCGGATCCGCACCTTGCAGAATCTTGCCAAGCTTGGCACTCACCTCCTCCGCACTGGCACCCTGCTGCCGCCAGCGCTGCCCCCACGCCGCCAGCAACAACGGTTGGCTGGCGTAGGCGTAATGATTGCCCGCAACGATCAAAGGAGCGCCGGGTTTGAGACGAGCCTGAATGGACCGCAAAATGGCTCGTTTGGGCTCATCGCCATTCAGATGATGCAGCACACCGATCAACGTAGCCGCGTCGAACACCTCATCCGCCGGCAAGTCGTCGACCAGCCCAAGCCGCACCGTCGTTCTATGTTGCAAACCATGGGCCTGCAACTGCTGCGTCGCGGCGTCCAGCATCGGCTCGGAAGGATCCACCGCCGTGAAGTGCCAGTCTGCCTCCAGCGACGCCATCGCAATGATTTCCTGCGCCGTACCGCCAGCGCCGACCACCAACACGTTTGCCGAGGGCGAGTGGCCGAGTTGGGCGGCCAGCATGCACGCCGCGAGATCGTGGCAGGCGTCGTATCCGGCCAGGGCGATGCGGCTTTGTCTGGCGTATTCGTTGGCGCGGGAGGCGTCGAATTTATCGGCAGGTGTCGGGGTGGATGCGTTCAATGGGCGATTCTCCTTGGCTTTGCAGCAAGGTACGCCGAGGGGCGGGATAAGAAAAATGCATTGATTTTATGTGGTGCATTCCCATGAGGAATGCGCAGTTCAAGCACGCCACCATCCGTGCGCCTCTTTCTGCTGAGGCTTACTCGGTCACTGGACGCTTGATGCCGCGAATGGCATTGCGGCAATCCTCCAGCAACTCCTCCCGAAACGGCTCGATGTCCTGCCACTCCATCAGTTGCTTCAACTCTTCAGCCGCGACTCTGAGCGGCTGCCATTGCGCATGATCAAACATGAACCAGTCATCACAGTGAAAAGCCGCTTCCGTCAGACCATTACATTGCTCCCACAGACTTTGCAGCCGGGTTCTGATGTCCATCGGCAACGCACCGGCGCACGCTGTCAGCGTTCTTTCCAGCGGCAGCATCACTTCCGACCATGTCTCACAGGCCGGGCAGTACGGAATCGCCCCCCGCTGCTCTTCCGGCGTCATGGCAAGAAAATGCAGAGCCAGAAGCCCCTCGCACACGGCAAAGACTCGGCCGTACTCATCCTGGCCAAACCACTCCCACATCGTTGCAGAAAAACCCATCACCCGACTCCGGAAAACCGTTCACCCAACACACCGACCTTGGCGGCGGGAATGCACTTTAACAGTGTGCTTTTGGCAGCGATATTCAGTGCTTGTTTAAGGGATTCCTGGGAACGTTTAAATGACACGCCGCGTTACGCCCAAAAGGCTACAACACCTTGCGTCGTTGCCTACGACTACGCCAGAATCCGCCGGCTTGTGCGCCTGGAGGGTGAGCCCTATCGTTCATCGGTCACTGGAAAAGCAGTGATCGGGTTTGGTAGCCCGTCTTCCACATGGCGTATCGCGTCACCTATCGCAGATGCTTTCTGGCATCCGCTTGATGGTGGCCATGCGCAGGGCGTCTTCGGGCGCGCCGGTTTTTCCATGTGGGCCGGTCTACCAACCTTCGTATGGCCGCCACCCCTCGTTTGGTAGCGAGAGTGGATGGCTCCTTTAACCACATATGGAGTTTCATCTATGTTCAAACCAACGCCAAACCCACCAGAAACCGACCCGGCCTCCCCTTACGAATCCCCCGATTCCAAGAAATTCCACGACGCGGCAGAACGCGCGCTCGACCACTACCTCAAACCTGCCGCGGCGATCATGGCTGCGCCTTATAAACCCAGCACGATGTTTCTGGTTGATCCGCAGGCCGATGCCGAGTCGTTGCTGGCAAATGCCTGCGAATCGTTGGCCTCGGCAAGTGTCATGCTCGGTGATGTTGCCGGGCTTGTGGATGGGCCGATACGCAAGACTTTGCTGGGCATTGCGCAGGTGGTGATGCTTGGGGAGTTGGCGGTGAATCGTGCTTTGGATAAGGTTGATGTAGCTGGGTAGTTGCGGTCATTCTGTGGCGACTGGTTTATCCGTCGCCACAGAACAACGCCACGTCTGTGAACTTTGCAAGTGACTGCTTTCGGCCAAAAGCTACCGTTCGAGAAATGCAGCTTCTGACCCATTACAGACATGAAATCAGGGGGCACTGGTATAGACGAGCACAGCTATGACTGCTGCAAACGGAGATAGCAGAATCAGTCCACCGACGACAACTGCCCAGCCCCAGGCAAAACCACTCTCACCCTTGAAACGGCCGCCACTCAGCAAACCCAGCACAAACACGCCGATGCGATGAGCTATCAAATCGATAATGAAGTCCATTGGCCCTTTCTCCTTGCCGGATTTACCTGAAACGCCAAAATGTCCACTATCGGCCAATAGCGGCCGTTCTGGAATGGCAGGAAACGACCGATAACTGCCTTCGATACGCGACTTTCGCCCGTCAGCGGCTCGATTGTAAGAATATGGCGGAGAGCTGCAAAACCGCCTACGCTTATAGAATGATTCCTCGAACGCCTTGCCCATCTGGTGGTATAGAGCCGAGAGATCTGACTTCCATTGACCGTCCGCTTAACACCCACCCGGACCAACCCTCGCCTATCGCCAGCAACTGGCCCCTGAGTCCGGTCCACACGACCAGCAGTACGGCGCAACGGGTAAAAGCCAGACCCAGTCCCCCCACCTGCCGTTCAAAAGCGACCGATGCCGCAGCACCTCTGGAAACGGGGGCGCTGTTCACGTTCTGCCATGAGGTCAATCCGTATGTATCGGCCGAGCACGATTCCTTACCAGCAGCATCGAGGGTTCAGCCGAACCTTCACTCAGGGGCATTTGAGCCTTGGATTGTTCTTTCCCATGGAGGCCTTCGACGGGGACACTCCGAGCATGCACAACCAGGTCACACTGGCTAAACAAGCCGAGGCGCTGGGCTTCTGCGCGCTCTGGTTTCGCGACGTGCCGCTTCGCGACCCTGGCTTCGGGGATGTCGGCCAAGTCTTCGACCCTTGGGTTTACCTGGGTTATATGGCCGCCCATACCTCGGAGATTGCACTTGGCACCGCCTCCATCGCCATCCCGCTGCACCATCCCCTGCACACGGCCAAGGCGTCAGCCAGCGTCGATCAGCTGAGCACTGGTCGCTTGATTCTGGGGGTTGCTTCGGGAGATCGGCCAGTGGAGTTTTCGGCGTTTGGCGTCGATCCCGAAAGGCGTGGAGAGATCTTTCGAGAACACTACGAAGTGATTCGCCGCGCCCACAGCACCAGTTTTGAGCCCATCCACTGGAGCACTGGTGAAATGCATGGCGCAGACCTGATTCCGAAACCTACCACCCAATTCATTCCAATGCTCGTGACCGGCAACAGTCGCCAGTCACTGGATTGGATCGCGCGTGAGAGCAACGGATGGATCAACTATCCACGCATTCCGAACATGCAGCGGCTGGTCGTGGAAGATTGGCGACTGGAGGTCACGAAACAATGTGGTTCTGTGTATAAGCCCTTTACTCAGTCGCTGTACATCGATCTCGATGAGAATCCGTCCACGCCACCCACACGTATCCATTTGGGTTTCAGACTGGGACGTTACCATCTACGGTTTTTGCTGGAGTCGCTTGAGGAAATCGGCGTGGACCACGTCATTCTCAATCTCAAATATGGCAAGCGCCCTGCGGCGGAGGTTATCGAGGAATTGGGTACGCACATCGTTGCGCAGTTCGGAGTGCAGCCGCGTCAGGCAGCTCATTGAACATCGGTCACTGCTACGCCGACGAATGCTCACTTGACGAAACCATAAGGTGTCACGGCGCGGATGAACTCCGGTTCTATATCAATGATGGAGATCTTCGCGCCATGAGCGACCGGTGCCCGGCAAGCAATCTACCCTACCCAGCCTAAACCCGTGATGAGCACATTGCCTTGCAGATTCTGTGCGGCTTCCACGCCGTCCATGGACACGATTTGCGCGCGTATCCTTTCACTTATACCGAGCGCGCGAGCATGGCATGAATCCTGGACACGGCACTTTAGCCATGACATTTATCTTCAATACAGGTGTTTTGATTGATCACCGCCCGGAACAGCAGCAGGCCCAGGCTATCCTGATTTTCACAAAATACATCGTGGGCCTCCCAGTACTGACTGGAGCTTCCTATTGGGTTTGCTTAGCCGGGTACCTTGGCCGCAAGGACGTCAACCTTCTCGATTGATGGCGGTTCGGCAAACAGCTCGGCAGCGTTTGCCATAAGCGCCGCCGCGACCTTGCCCGAAAGATGAGCCTGCCGGCCCGCTTCATCCGGGAATGCGTCAAAGATGCCAAAGGTAGACGGCCCCAAGCGGATTCCAAACCAGGCTGTAGTGGCTGGCTCCTCCTCCACTAAAGGAAGGCCGCTCAAGAGAAAGCGCTCCACCTCTTTCTCTTTCCCAGGTTTTGCTTCCAGACGAACGAACAACGCTACTTTGACCATGACGTGGCTCCTGTTGTAACGATGCGGCTGGTGCTATCTGGTCGCAATAGCTAAAAGGGGCATCCGACTATTAACTATGGTCGACGACACCAGGATTACAAACCCAAAGAGACCAAGGGTAGCGTCGCATGTCGCTCGGACACTGAGAATGACGTAGTAGGCAGCGCGCAAACCGCAGACCAGCCGCGTGATCACTTTTCCCGAGCTGTGGCCTGATAATCAAGACTCAACGATATCTGAAATTCAGGAGAACATAACAAATCATGGTGACTGTCAAGCCGACCAATATGTACTCGACACGTGGTAGAAATATAACTAACCCACCTAAAGAAAACACGATCAAGGTGTTTTGCAGTATGTATTTCCTTATTCGACTCACAGCTATGAAATAGCCATATTGCTTCCCCAGGAAAAACAAGACCATGCCGGTGATCGACATAATCTGGAAATCGCGCATCGCAATGTCGTTCAGGATCGCATGCCTGATCAAATTTGCCAGAAGTGCCAGCCCCATAAAAAGAAAAAGGTGCGAGTAGATTAAGGCGTGCCCACTCATACTGCTTTGATGTTTGTTCAGTAAGTAAAAACTATCAAAATAGATCCACCAGATACTGCAAATCATGATAAATCCGGTGATGGCCGCCATCACATTATAATAACCCCATTGAATGTTAGACAGGCCTCCGGAAAGGCTAATAATTGACTCCCCCAATAAGATTAGGGTGAGTAGGCCTATGCGCTCAACCAAGTGTTCCGTGTGTGCTGGCAACGGTTTTAGTTTAGTCCAGAAAAATACAGGAAACAGAATATCAAGAACAATCCCAATATAAGCAACAAGGTAACGCAAGGGCGGGTCAAAAATAACGGATGAAAGACTAATAACTGCGCTAACTAATAGGGCAAAACCAAGCCTTGAGGAAAGTTCGCCGCGAGAATCGAGTTTACTAATGGATGAAATGTACATAACACTGATGATCGCTCGTATACCAAAATAGCAGGCAATAATAAGCGGGTAGTTCACTTCCAGGTCTTCGCCAATCCGTGCCGATAGCACAATGAGCAGGAGCATTATGAATAATGTTGCCAAACGGTGAAGATTACTGTCTGTATCGAACCTGTTGGAGTAAATCGTGTGACTGGACCAGATCCACCACAACGGTACAAAAAGCAGTAAGAATGTCCATAATTGCTTATGTTCAAAGTGGCCGTCATGAACATGTCCGAGAGTGTGCGTAACCTGGCCTATCGTAACAACGAAAGTCAGGTCAAAAAACAACTCCAACCATGTGGCGTGTCGATTTTCTTCATAATACTTCAAAGATTTCATTAGTTGCCGGCTCCGTGTCCACCTCTTTAATGTAAAAGGGAGCTAACGTTGGTTTTTCCTCGGCTCCGATGTGGGTGATGCCAAGCCGATTTGGCTCTCTAGCGATTTCGTCCACGCACTAACAAAAGCTCAATCATCTGACTCATCCCGATGAACTCTGGAACTCCGTCATAGCGAAGCCCGTCAATGTAAAACGCTGGGGTGCCATTCACGCCGCTGCGTACACCGCCATTAAAATCGGCTTGTATTTTGGGAATGTAAGTATCCTCTTGCATTGCAAGATCGAATTCCTCCCTGGAAAGGCCGTGTTTGAGAACGATGGCGCGATACAGCGGCAGGCCCAATCGATCCTGATTTTCGTACAATTCGTCGTGGGCCTCCCAGAAGAATCCTCGACTCCCGGCATACTCAGCGGTGACCGCTGCACCCAATGCATGGGGGTGAGCGGTGGTCAGAGGGAAGTTACGGAACACAAACAGCAAGTCATCGCGAAAATGCTGTTGCAGATTCTTGACCATCCAATAAGCTTCACCGCAATAGGGACATTCATAGTCGCCAAATTCCACCAAGGTGACCTTGGCATGCGCACTTCCCTGGCGATGGTCGTTGGCACTTACCGGGACTTTGAGAGTAGCCATGTAATCACCTGTTAATTTTTGGTTGGCGTGCTTTGTGGCGAATTCACCAGAGCATCCAGCGCATCCAGAATGCCGTCCGCCCCAGGGTTGATTGCCATTGGTGAGACGTAGCTCCAGGCGACCACCCCCTCCTTGTCAATCACGAACAGTGCCCTCTTACAAACTCCGAGCTGGGACTCGTACGCTCCATACTGTCGTGCCACCGCCCCTTTGGGCTCGAAATCGGCCAGCAGGCTGAAGTGGAAATTTCGATCTTTGGCAAAGGCCTGATGACACCAGGCGCTGTCAACCGAGATACCCAATAGCACCGCACCATATTCTCTGAAGGTGGGTAACAACTGGTTGTACAAGGTCAGTTGGTCACCACACACCGAAGTCCAGTCAGCGGGATAAAACGCCAGTATCACGGGATTTCCCTTTAGCTCACGCAGCGACAACTGTTGATCAGGGGTTGCGTGAAGAGTGAAGTCGGGCGCGACAGTGCCGGCCGGCAGCGGACCCTGAACCAGGTCGCCATTGGTTTTTTGTGCATCATCTAACTCTGAAGTATTCATTGCTTGAACCTTGATAGATGGGTGGTTGGGACGTGCTCAGTGGGATACGACGTGCCCGGCGGGATAACTCCATCCACCATCAAGGGGTTCAAAAAAAGACAACGCTGCCTCGATCTCAGCCTGAGCCTGAGTGATTTCGGCAGCGAAACATTCACGTTCCGCATCAAGGAACACAAGAAGATCCGCCGTGTAATCGCGGAATTGGATTAGGCCAGTTGGCAGGGGAATGGTCAGATTCGCTCTGGCTCACCAATGACTATAGTCGTTGATGACGCTTACCGTAGTAGCTGAACGAATTTTCGGTACCCTCCAGTGCCAACAACACTCACGCGCTTATCTTGCTACCATTTCAGGCGGCGTTTTAACACGATGATTTTGTCAGCTATTTCGCCACTTCAGACAAATCTACATCTGCTTTCTGGACGACAACTGCTGCCCGTTACGACAAGCAGAAATCGACCAGAGGCAGACAATGAACCGCCTTCAGGTCGACAGAATGAAGATTGATATGGGAAATGCTCTGGGCAAACGAGTCGTTGTCATTAGTGCCGACATCGTGGGCGCTTCGCTGGCGTATCACCTGGCTGATAAAGGCGCGAATATCACCTTGGTTGACGCTGAAGGTATCGCGTCGGGAGTGTTTGGAGATTCACTCGCATGGATCAACATCCTATACGGATAACGTAACCCCATTGCAGCACTGCGCGGAGCAGCAGTCAAAGATGCGGCTCGCGCAGCGATGGTGCTGTACCTAACGAATAGTCGAGATCGGTCTTCGGGAAGCTGAGCGGTAGCCTTTGCGAATATTGTCACTGACCGCTTTTGGCCGAAAGCGGCCGCTCACGAACGAATACTTTTGGCCATTAGCTGCCATTGACGTATCCGCTTAAACGTTGGACGACGCCTAAATCAGTCATATGAATCATCAAGCAGTTCTGTCGGGGCGCTCAGAGCATGTGACCGGCCCAGATTCCCTGTTTCACCAATTCCGACGCCAACTCGACAAATGTCTCGCCGACATAGCGCGTGGCCTGGCTGACTTTTCTATCAGCGGGCGACACCATCACTAGTTTGCGCATTGGCGTGGGTTCTACCAGAGGCGCGGCACACAGGGTGCCGCTTTGCAGATGCCCGTATATCGAAGCCAATGGCAATGCGGTCAGCCCGAAACCATTACGGACTAGGTCGATCATCGCACCAAATGAATCCGCCTCAACGTTTGCAACTATCTTAAAACCGACGCCTGCAGCGCAACGGTCCATGATCTTGCGCAAGCCATGTCGCGGGCTGGGCAGTACCAATCGCTCGTGGGCAAGGCTAGAGAAGTGAACGGCTTCGTCCAACTTCAAACCCGCACTGGGTGGTCCTACCAAAACCAGATTTTCCATCATCACAGGGACGATACGCAGCGTGTGCAATGGCTCCAGATCATAGGAGATCACCAGTTCCAATTCGCCGCGTTGAATCCAGTCCAGTAAATAGCCACTAAAGGCCGAGGAGAAACGGATAGACAAATCCGGGTTTTCCTCGCGAATGCGTTTTACCAAGCGCACCGTCATTATTTCAGCGATGGTCGGTGTAGTACCGATAGCAACGGCACCACGGAAGGCCCCCTGACCTCCCGCGACCGAACTGCGAATGGCCTCCAGTTCATCCATGATGCGAGTGGCATGTTGCAGAACTTCATTCCCAGCCTCGGTAATGATCATGCCGCGACCGTGGCGCTCAAAAAGGTACACCCCGAGCTCTTTTTCCAACTGCCGAATTTGACGACTCAGTGCTGGTTGAGCGATGTGCAGTCGATCGGACGCCTTGCTGAGACTGCCTAGCTCAGCAACATGAATAAGTGTTTTGAGCTGAACGACGTCCATGGGTAGACCAACTTAGGATAGAGGGGTGAGTGGCAGTCTAATCACCCCGACTATTAGCAGCTATAGAATCTGAGCATATCAGATAGTCGTCTGGTGCCCTTATTCATGCATGCACTGTGGAGTAGCTTGCAAGCAAGTCGCGACTCGATACGCGATGCCTCACAACAATAAAACTAGAGGTCTTGATCATGCTACCCACCCACTCCTCCCCCCCTCTGGCAGGACCGCTACCCCAGCGCCCTATTTGTTTGCAAACACAACGCCTGCTCTGATTCACACAAATGCCCAAGCCGATCACGGAGCGCCTGTTTTCGCTTCGTTATGTCTCGTGCCTTGCCAGAGGTTGACCACCATGTCCACTCCACTGCCAATCAATACCGATGTCGATGATGCTCGCGTCCGCAAACCCAATCGTGTCCGCGCGATCATGGGCGCCTGCTCGGGCAACCTCGTCGAATGGTATGATTTTTTTATCTACGCCTACACAGCGATCTACTTCGCTGCGTCGTTCTTTCCCAAAGGTGATACCACCACTCAACTGCTAGCCACTGCGGGCGTATTTGCTGTCGGCTTCTTCATGCGTCCGTTGGGCGGTTGGATCTTCGGCTGGCTTGCTGACACTAAGGGCCGCAAGGTCTCGATGATTATCTCGGTGTTCATGATGTGCGGCGGCTCACTGCTGATCGCAGTGATACCGACCTATGAAACCATAGGCATCGCGGCACCCATCATTTTGGTTGTTGCGCGCTTGATCCAAGGTCTCTCGGTGGGTGCCGAGTACGGTACCGGCGCGACCTATATCAGCGAAATCGCAACGCCTGGACGACGCTGTTTCTATGGCTCGTTCCAATACTTCACCATCATCGCCGGGCAATTGATGGCGTTGTTCACCGTGGTGATCCTGCAGCAGACCCTGACTGACGAACAGATGCGTGAATGGGGCTGGCGTATTCCATTCTTCATCGGTGCAGTGAGTGCTGTGGTAGTGGTTTATCTGCGCCGTTCGATGCACGAAACTGCGTCGAAAAAAGACATGAACCGCGAGGGCGCCGGATCGCTACGCGGCATGTTCAAGCACAAACGCGCGGTGGCCCTCGTCATCGCCTTTACCATCGGAGGCTCGCTGTACTTCTACACCTTCACCACCTACATGCAAAAATTCCTGGTGATCTCGGCCGGATTCGATGCTCAGATGGTCAGCTTCATCATGACCTCGGCCCTGATCGGATTCATGCTCTGTCAGCCGTTGTTCGGACTAATGGCTGATCGACTGGGCATCAAGACTCACATGCTGATGTTCTCGGGGCTGGCTCTTCTATTGGTTATTCCGCTGCTGTTCGCCATCAAGGGCACACAAAGCCCATTCGTAGCCTTTTTGCTGGTGTTTGGCGGGCTGGTAGTCGCGTCTCTGTATACGCCAATTGCGGGCATCGTCAAAGCCGAGCTGTTCCCGCCTGCAGTGAGAGCTTTGGGAGTGGGCTTTCCTTATGCCATCGGGAATGCTGCGTTTGGCGGTACCGCCGAGTATGTCGCCCTGTCGTTCCGCGCTGAAGGTGTCGAGGACTACTTTTTCTTCTACGTCGCCGCAGTGCTCTGCGTGACCTTCGTTGCCTCGATGATGATGCCTAACCTGAGCCGTCATGGTTATATAAGTGGTGATGGCAACGTGGAAGAAAATACAGGCATGCCCGTAAGCAGGATGCAGACAGCACGACTTTAATCGCTAACGCTTCAGCATCTCGAGGGCTTAGATTCGCGCCATTGGCGGTTACGAATCTGAGCCCTTTTTCGCGCCCGTGTTATTTCTAATGCCTGACCATACCCCGCTCAAGCGCTACTTGGCATACTTCGAAGAGGTTGGCGTGTGTGTGTGTGTGTGTGTGTGCACATAATGAGGACCTAAAGATTGGTCGAGCATCAGTTGCAGTCCTGCATCCACATGCACCGGCGTGCATTGCTCGAGTACACAAGGATAGCCTGTCGAGAGCGAAGGACGGGGTTGTCAAAGTCTTGGAGACAGAGGATGCGACAGCTGTCTTTGCCAAATGCTGGCAGCACAAGATTGAGAGGAGCCTAATCTGGCGAGTGAGAGTATTAACACCATTGCTGGAAGATTTGGCAGGTCCATCCAAACCGATGGACCTGCTCTACCTAAAATTCAGCAAAGCAGTTGAATCGAGGCAGCCTTAAACATGTTTGGGCTCAACTATGGCGCAAGCTGCAAGTCGGCAACGACGTTACTGGTTTGACGCTCCATCGCCATTGCCCGCGCCTGCGCCTCAGGCTCGTCAAGCAGTTCTCCCTCCCACTTAGCCACCACCGCCGTTGCGATCGAGTTACCGACTGCATTGGTCGCCGAACGGCCCATGTCGAGAAACGTATCGATGCCCAAAATCAGCAGCAACCCAGCCTCAGGAATATCGAACTGTACCAGGGTGGCTGCGATAACCACCAAAGAGGCGCGAGGCACACCCGCAAGACCCTTCGAGGTCAACATCAGCGTCAGTAGCATAAGAATCTGAGTGCCGAGGGTCATCTCGATGCCATAGGCCTGGGCAATGAACAACACGGCAAACGTGCAGTACATCATCGAACCATCAAGGTTGAAGGAATACCCCATCGGCATCACGAAACTGGAGATCTTGCGCGAAACGCCAAACCGGTCAAGCGCCGCCAACAGCTTCGGGTAGGCCGACTCGGAGCTGGCTGTAGCGAACGCCAGCAGGAATGCTTCCTTGATCAGACTCAGCAGGCTGAACACCCTGCGCCCAAGGAACAACGCTCCCGCCAGGACCAACAAACACCAAAGCAGTGATAAGCCGACGTAAAAATCACGCATGAACACGGCAAAGGTAGCCAAAATCGACAGCCCGTTAATCGCTACGGTGGAGGCCATCGCCGCCATAACAGCCAAGGGCGCAAGCCTCATCACATAGCCAGTTATCAGCAGCATGGCTTGCGCCAGTTCGTCAGTCAGGCGAACCAGACCTTTGGCCTTCTCGCCAAGTGCGGCCAAGGCCACGCCAAAGAACAGTGAAAACACCACAATCTGTAGGATTTCATTGGTCGCGAGCGCTTCCGCAAACGACCTTGGCACCAGGTGAGTGACGAAGCCTTTCAAGGTAAACGCCGATGTCTGTAATGATGTAATTGCATTGACGTCAGGCAGTGGCAACGCCAGATGCTGACCTGGCTGGAGAATACTGGCCATCATCAGCCCCACTGCCAGCGAAAGCAGCGAAGCGGTTATGAACCACAGCATTGCCTTGCTGAACACACGGCCAACCGCACCGGCATCGCCCATGTGAGCGATGCCGACCACTAGGGTAGAAAACACCAGTGGCCCGATCAGCATTTTGATCAGGCGCAGAAATACATCCGAGATAATCGAAATATACCCGGCGATCTCAATTGCACTGGCTTTGGCAGGGGCGTTGAGAAAGATGGTGTAACCGATCAGCACGCCGGTGAGCATCGCAAGCAGGATCCAACCTGCCAGAGGTAGACGGTATTTCATAGACCACCTGTTATCGAGTAATGAAAGTATCGCCGCACATGCGGCGCATTACGGAATGAGGTAGGCAGTTGCAAGATGTCCTGTAGGACATGCCGAGGAGTGCTGCGGGTCTGCGGAAAGTTGAGCAGGCGTGAGCCAGTGCAGGAAGCGTTCGAACATGGTTGTACCCTCGGATTTTATTTTTGTGGGTCATGGATGATGTCCGAAGGGACACCAGTCTCTCACCCTAACCAAGTTCTCCACGCCGACTAAGGCCATTCTCGGCCTAACAGCTATCCATCCTGGAGATAGCAAAAAGCTCCTCGCAGCGCAGTGAAAGCTATGCCGAACGGGCATATCTCAAAGAGAAAAATGGTAGTCGTCTGTACCTTCCTTTGACTTCATGATGAGGCAAAACAAGAGCAGCACTGGAGACAACCATGTCATCGCAAGAAGCTGAACAAAGCTGGCAAGAAGATGTTTTTCGCGTCCTCAAAGCTCACGACGTCAAGCACGTAGTGTTCGTCCCGGACGCCGGCCACTCGGCCGCCATTCGCATGTCCTACGAGGATCCTGATATCAAGGCAGTCGTCCTGACCACCGAAGAAGAAGGCATTGGCTATCTGGCCGGCGCTTGGCTCGGCGGTGAGCGTGGTGCACTGCTGATGCAGTCAAGTGGTGTGGGTAACTGCATCAATACCCTGGCCTTGCAGAACTGCGCCGGTTTCCCCCTGCTGATGGTCGTCACCATGCGAGGCGACTGGGCTGAGTTCAATGCGTGGCAAAACCCGATGGGGCAGGCTACTGAGGCATCCTTGCAGTTGATGAAGGTGATGACCTGGCGTGCAGACGTGCCCGAAGACGTCGCGCCACTGCTGCATGGCGCAGCCACTATGGCCTTCAACGGTGATTCCGCCACTGCCCTGCTGCTTGGTCAGCGTCTGATCGGAGAAAAGAAATGGGTCAAGTAAGCGCTAACCACACCCTGTGCCGTCGTGAAGTGGTACGCACCCTGCTAGCCGATCGTAACGACGTGTTGGTCGTCACCGGATTGGGCTCTGCATCCTACGATGTAATGGCTGCAGGTGACCATGACGGCAATTACTACCTCTGGGCGGCTATGGGCAGCGCGATCACAGTGGGCCTGGGCTTGGCCAACGCTCAGCCGGACAAATCAGTAGTGGTAATCACCGGTGACGGAGAGTTGCTGATGGGCTTTGGCGCACTGGCCACGGTTGCGTTGCAAAAGCCCGCCAACCTAACCATCGTCGTGCTGGACAACGGCCACTTCGGCGAGACCGGCATGCAGGTAAGCCATGCCGGATTCGGCATCAAGCTCGACCAGGTCGCACAGACCTGCGGTTTCAGTTGGACTACCGAAATTCGTGAGATGGAAGGAGTGCATGACCTGCGCGAGCGTTTTGCCACGCGTGAAGGGGTGAAGCTGGTCACAGTGAAGATTAAGGCTGAGAACCCGCCACGGGTGCTGCCGCCGCGTGATGGCCATTTCATCAAGAACCGTTTCCGCGCTGCCCTCGGCTTCCAGCCTCTCTGACCGTGTTGGAGATAGGCTTGCGGCCGAACCACGATGACGCTGCAAGCCATCTCGCCTGGAGAACAATAATGAGCGACTACGATAACGAAGAACTCAATGCCATCCGTGAAGGCGTTCGCGCCCTGTGTGGTGAATTCCCTGCCGAGTATTGGCGCAAGATCGATGAGCAAAAGGGTTTCCCGGAGTCCTTTGTCAAAGCCATGACCGAAGCGGGCTGGCTCTCGGCGATGATTCCAGAAGAATATGGCGGATCGGGCCTGGGCCTGACAGAGGCTTCGGTGATCCTAGAAGAGGTCAACCGCTGCGGGGGTAACTCCGGCACCATCCATGGCCAGATGTACAACATGTTCACACTGCTGCGTAACGGTAGCGAAGAGCAGAAAAGCTACTATCTGCCCAAGCTGGCAAGCGGCGAGCTACGGCTGCAGTCGATGGGGGTTACTGAACCCACCACCGGGACCGACACCACCAAGATCAAAACCACGGCGGTGCGCAAGGGTGAAAAGTACGTGATCAATGGTCAGAAGGTGTGGATCTCACGGATCCAGCATTCCGACCTGATGATTCTGCTGGCCCGTACAACACCTCTCGCCGACGTGAAGAAAAAATCCGAAGGCATGTCGATCTTCCTCGTCGACCTGCGCGAAGCCATCGGCAACGGCCTGACCGTGCAGCCGATCGCCAACATGGTCAATCACGAAACCAACGAGCTGTTCTTCGACAACCTGGAGATCCCTTCCAGCAGCCTAATCGGCGAAGAAGGCAAGGGTTTCCGTTACATACTTGATGGCCTCAACGCCGAGCGTACCCTGATCGCCGCGGAATGTATTGGTGATGGTCGCTGGTTCGTCGAGAAGTCCAGCCAGTATGCCCGTGACCGCGTAGTGTTCGGCCGACCGATTGGTCAGAACCAGGGCGTGCAGTTCCCGATCGCAGAGGCGCATATCGAGATCGAAGCCGCCGACCTGATGCGCTGGCGCGCCTGTGAAGAGTATGACAGCGGCAAAAATGCCGGGGCCGCCGCCAACATGGCTAAGTATCTGGCAGCCAAGGCCAGCTGGGAAGCCGCTAACGCATGCCTGCAAACCCACGGTGGCTTCGGCTTCGCCAACGAGTACGACGTAGAGCGCAAGTTCCGCGAGACCCGCCTGTACCAAGTCGCGCCGATCTCGACCAACCTTATCTTGTCGTATGTCGCTGAACACCTGCTGGAGTTACCCCGCTCGTTCTGATTGAAGTCGCCCCATGCCGCCCAAACGGCTGGGGCCTGCCATGACAAGAGAGATAACAACCATGAGCCAGCCCACGGGCATCCGCCCACTCGACGGGATCACCGTCATCAGCCTCGAACACGCTATTGCCGCGCCCTTCTGCACCCGCCAACTGGCCGACCTCGGCGCCCGGGTGGTCAAGATCGAACGGCCAGGTGTCGGCGATTTTGCGCGCGGTTATGACCAGCGGGTCAACGGACTGGCCTCCCACTTCGTCTGGACCAATCGCTCAAAAGAAAGCCTCGCCCTCGACCTCAAGCAGAAGGTGGCCGGCGACATTCTGGACCAACTTCTGGAGCAAGCCGATGTGCTGGTGCAGAACCTCGCACCGGGCGCCGCTGCACGCTTGGGCCTGTCGTTCGAAACGTTACATGCACGCTTCCCGAAACTGATCGTGTGTGACATTTCAGGGTATGGTGCCGGCGGTCCCTACGAGCAGAAGAAAGCCTACGACCTGTTGATACAGAGCGAAGGCGGGTTCCTCTCGGTCACTGGCGGCCCTGACGACGATCAAATGGCAAAGGCAGGTAACTCGATTGCCGATATCGCCGCCGGCATGTATGCCTATACCGGCGTACTTTCTGCCCTGCTGTTGCGTAGCAAGACAGGTGAAGGCAGCCATGTCGACGTATCCATGCTGGAAAGTCTGGTGGAATGGATGAACTATCCACTGTACTACGCCTATGAGGGTGCGACGCCGCCGCCACGCGCGGGGGCAGCGCACGCCACCATTTACCCTTACGGCCCCTTCCCTACCGGCGATGGCAACACCATCATGCTAGGGCTGCAGAACGAGCGCGAATGGCGGCTATTCTGCGAGCAGGTCCTGCTGCAGCCCGAGCTCGCCGACGATGAGCGGTTCGCGGCGAACTTCAAACGGGTGGAAAACCGCGACCGCTTACGCACGCTGATCGTCGAAGCGTTTGCCCAGCTCGACTTAAACACCGTGATTGCCCGCCTTGATGGTGCCAGCATCGCCAATGCTCGCGTAAATGATATGCAAGGAGTTTGGCAGCATCCACAACTTCAGGCTCGCAAACGCTGGCGCCAAGTGGAGACCCCCAAGGGCAAGATTCCCAGCCTACTCCCTCCTGCCAGCAGCAACGCCTTCAGCCCGCGCATGGATGCGGTGCCTGACCTGGGTGAGCACAGCGCGAGCATTCTCGCCCAGCTTGGCCTGTCTGCCCAACGTATTGAGGAACTGCGCAGGTGCGGGGTCATCTGACCCCTTTTTTTTCAGTCTTAGAACAATAATGAGTGAGTCATACTGCCCATGAAAGTGCTGGTCGCAATCAAGCGTGTAGTCGATTACAACGTCAAGGTTCGCGTCAAGGCGGACAATTCCGGCGTAGACCTCGCCAACGTCAAGATGTCGATGAACCCGTTCTGCGAAATCGCAGTGGAAGAAGCCGTACGCCTGAAAGAAAAAGGCGTTGCGACTGAAACCGTCGTCGTCTCCATCGGCCCGTCCACCGCTCAGGAACAGCTGCGTACCGCACTGGCTCTGGGTGCCGACCGTGCCATCCTCGTCGAATCCGCTGAAGATCTGACCTCGCTCGCCGTGGCCAAGCTGCTCAAGGCCGTGGTCGACAAGGAACAGCCTCAGTTGGTGATCCTGGGCAAACAGGCCATCGACAGCGACAACAACCAGACCGGCCAGATGCTCGCTGCACTGAGCGGCTACGGTCAGGGCACTTTCGCCTCGAAAGTCGAAGTCTCCGGCGACAGCGTTGCCGTGACCCGCGAAATCGACGGCGGCGCGCAGACCGTCTCCCTGAAACTGCCAGCGATCGTCACCGCCGACCTGCGTTTGAACGAGCCGCGCTACGCGTCCCTGCCAAACATCATGAAAGCCAAGAAGAAGCCTCTCGAGACGCTGACTCCGGATGCTTTGGGCGTTTCCACCGCCTCCACCAACAAGACCCTGAAAGTCGAAGCGCCGGCTGCACGCAGCGCGGGCATCAAGGTCAAGTCGGTGGCTGAACTGGTCGAGAAACTGAAAAACGAAGCGAAGGTAATCTGACCATGACTATCTTGGTAATCGCTGAACACGACAATAAAGTGCTGGCCCCGGCCACGCTGAACACCGTGGCCGCTGCTGCCAAAATTGGCGGCGATATCCACGTACTGGTAGCAGGTCAGGGCGCTGGCGCCGTGGCAGAAGCCGCTGCGAAAATCGCTGGCGTGAGCAAAGTCCTGAACGCTGACAACGCCGCTTACGCGCATCAGCTGCCGGAAAACGTTGCGCCACTGGTTGCAGAGCTGGGCAAGGGTTACAGCCACATCCTGGCTGCCGCCACCTCCAACGGCAAAAACATCCTGCCGCGCGTTGCTGCTGCGCTGGACGTTGACCAGATCTCCGAGATCATTTCGGTGGAAAGCGCTGACACGTTCAAGCGCCCGATCTACGCGGGTAACGCCATCGCTACCGTGCAATCGACCGCTGCGATCAAAGTGATCACCGTGCGTGCCACCGGTTTCGACCCGGTGGCTGCTGAAGGTGGTTCGGCTGCCGTTGAAGCAGTCGCTGCTGCTCACGACGCTGGCATCTCCAGCTTCGTCGGCGAAGAACTGGCTAAATCCGATCGTCCAGAGCTGACCGCTACCAAGATCGTCGTTTCCGGCGGCCGTGGCATGCAGAACGGCGACAACTTCAAACACCTGTACGCTCTGGCCGACAAGCTGGGCGCTGCCGTGGGTGCTTCGCGCGCCGCAGTCGACGCAGGTTTCGTACCGAACGACATGCAGGTCGGTCAGACCGGCAAGATCGTTGCGCCACAGCTGTACATCGCCGTCGGTATCTCCGGCGCGATCCAGCATTTGGCCGGTATGAAAGACTCCAAAGTGATCGTTGCGATCAACAAGGACGAAGAAGCGCCGATCTTCCAGGTGGCCGATTACGGCTTGGTGACGGACTTGTTTGAAGCAGTCCCGGCACTTGCCAGCCACCTTTGAACGAACGAGGACACGCAGAATGACAACACAAGACCTCAGCGCTTGGATCGGTCGCACTGAAACCAGCCAGGATCGCATCACACATAACTTGGTCAAGCGCATCGCCGCGACCTTGAGCGAACCGGCACCTGGCCCAGGCGATGCCCTGCCCTTGCTCTGGCACTGGGCATTCTTCCAGGACACCGTCGACGCTGCAGGCCTGGGTAGCGATGGCCATCCTGCACGCGGTGGCTTCTTGCCACCTGCGGACGACCGCAACCGCATGTGGGCAGGCAGCCGTCTGAAGTTCCTTTCACCGTTGCGGGTGGACGCCGAAGTTTCGCGGCGCTCGACCATCCTCAATGTACAAGACAAACACGGCAGAACCGGCTCACTGCTGTTTGTCACGGTAAAGCACGAATATGTTCAGGAGGGGCGTGAAGTGCTGGTCGAGGAGCAGGATATCGTCTACCGCGAGCCATCTCCGCCCAAGCTCGCCGGCACCGAGGCAGCCCCTGAAGGCGCTTGGCAGGAGGCAATCATTCCCGATGCGACGCTTCTATTCCGCTATTCGGCAGTCACCTTCAATGGCCACCGGATCCACTACGATTGGCCATATGTCACTGAGGCTGAAGGCTATCCAGGGTTGGTGGTACATGGCCCACTGATCGCGACGCTCAGCCTGCGCGCGTTCCAGCAGGCCAACCCGGCTGCGATAGTTCGCAGCTTCAATTTCCGCGGCTTGCGCCCGCTGATTTCACCCGAGGCATTCGAGGTGGGTGGCCGGCTGACGGACGCCGGCAAGGCGCAGATCTGGGCAACCGCAGAGGCCGGTATGGCGCAATCCGGCGAAGTTGAGTTCACTACAGGAGCTGCATTATGAGCCAGTCAGTCGTACGCAGTGCCCTGTTCGTGCCTGCCAGCCGACCGGAACGCATCCCCAAAGCGCTGGCAAGTGGTGCAGATAGGGTGATAGTCGATCTTGAGGACGCAGTCGAGGAGAGCGCCAAGGAGCAGGCCCGGAACAACCTCGATACCTTCCTGGCGGAGCACCCGCAGGCCCAAGTGCTAGTCCGCGTCAACGCACCTGAGCACTGGTCACATGAGGCTGATCTGAACCTATGTAAGCGTCATCCGGGAGTGCGCGGCATTCTGTTGCCTAAGGCCGAGACAGTCGAGCAGGTTCGCTCAGCATACTCGACGGGCAAGCCTGTGTGGCCGATTATCGAAAGCGCGCGTGGGCTCGCCGCATTGCCCCAACTGGCGACGAGCGCCGGCGTTGAACGATTGTCTTTCGGCAGCCTTGACCTAGGGCTCGATCTGAATCTGCGCAGCGGTAGTGAAGCCGCCGAGCAAGTGTTGGCGCACGCGCGCTACGCCATCTTGCTGCACACGCGAGTAGCGAATCTTGCCGCACCATTGGACGGAGTGTACCCCTCCATTCACGACACCGACGGCTTGTGCCGGCACACCGAGTTCGTACGCGACATGGGATTTGGCGGCGCACTGTGCATCCATCCCAGCCAGGTCAGGTTAATTCACCAAGCGTTGCGGCCAACGTCAGCCGAGGAGCACTGGGCACGCCGAGTTATAGCGGGCGCCGAAGGTGGTGCCGGGGTGTTTACCCTTGACGGGCAAATGGTCGATGCGCCCGTAATACTGCGTGCTCGTGCAACGCTTGCGCGCATCACGCAAGACGACTGAGCAGAGCGGTTTGTCCCAGGCAGGCTACTTCTGCGGATGTGAGAAACCCGGCAGCCTGCAAGGCTATTCCTAGTTTGGAGGTAAAATAATGAAAAAGAGCTCTTCACGTAACCGCTGCCGCCGCGCTGTCTGCTGGTTACTGCGTGCCCTTTCCAGAATGCCAGCCTATGCCTGAAGGCGCGCGCACGCAGAATTGCCCGGACTTCCTGTTGGAGGCGGCTCGCGAACTAATGGCCGAACAGGGCTACGGCGCTATGACCATGCGCCAACTAGCCGCTCGTGTTGGCCTGCAACCCGGCAGCCTCTACCACCATATCGTGAGCAAAGAGGACCTGCTGCTTGATGTTCTGCTGAACACCCTTGCTCATCGGCTGGAGGCTTGGAAAAGTGGCCCATATACACGTGACCTGCAGGGTTACCTGAGCTTTCTCCTGGCGCGTCAACGCTCTCATCCCTGCGAAGAGCTACTGCTGCGCCATGAGTCTAGACATGTCAGAGCAAGCCACCGCATCTGGTTAGCGCAGGCGCTTGATAGGTTGCAGGCGCCGTTGCATCAGGCGATAGAACAAGGGATAAGTACCGGGCATTTCAACGTGCAGGATATCCCCAGCGCAATCGCGGCGATTTACGCATTGATTGACACTACCGATGGCATGCGCAACCGACCGATGCCGGTTGATGAAGCATGGATAGAGGCTTGGATCGTACGGATGAGCATCGCACTGTTGTCGTGCCCCAACGCTCCTGAACGCAACGCACTGTGATGTCAACGATTCTAGGCAATACTCATCGTTGATCAGAATGCGTGGTCCAGGTGCGTCGCCACATGCTGGGCGACTTGCGCCAGGCAACCTTTAAAAAAGTGATTGCTACCTGGAAACACCACCACGGTCCGACGCTCCGGCCTCGCCCAGTCAAATAGGTTTGCCAAGGGGGCCATTTCGTCCTGTTCTCCATGCAGCAGGAGACACTCGGCAGGCAATGCCAGCGGTTCGTACAGCCTTCCACCAGGTACGAGTCCAACCGGCAACCCCAAAAGAGCTACCGCGTGCAGTCTGTTGTTGAGCGCACACGCCACCCGTGCATACACATGGGCGCCAAATGAAAATCCGACCAGGGCGATGGGCAGCTGTGGGTATAAGTGCTGAAGGTGATTGACGACGATGATGCTATCTTCGCTTTCACCGATGCCTTCGTCATGCGCACCGGTGGATTTACCTACACCACGAAAGCTCGGGCGTACCACTCGCCATCCTTCTGCATTGAGTTTGCGTGCCAGCGTTAATGGCACCAGATGATGCGGGCTACCGCCCAGCAGCGGTTGGGGATGACTCACGAGTACGATTCCCTTTGGGGGGCAGCTCGGCTCATCGATTATGAGTTCGATCAGGCCCGCGGGACCTTCAATCAAATGCTCTCTTCGTTTTTCATCAGCCATCGTGACTTTCCTCTACTGCTGCTTTATCCGCCGCGCTAGAACGTTGCAGAAACCTTAATATCAGACCCACCAGAACCACGTTTATCACGGCCAGACTGCACAGCGTGACAAGGACGCCCGTCGCTCCGAAATGCTGCATCAAGTAGCCTCCGGCCAAGGGGGTCAACGCTTGGCCAATCAACGAAGGGCGCGACATCTTGCCCATCAGCGCCACGTACTGCGATGCGGGCATCAATACCAGCGGCAGCATTCCTCGGACGATCGCACGCAATCCGTTGCCGAGACCGTACAACACTAAACCGACGGCCGTAGCGCCCGGCGCGAAGGCAACCAGTACTACCCCGAGTGCAACCAGCATCGCCGACACCAGCGCCGTCCAGATCGGATGACGCTTGCCTGCAATCATTTGTAGAACACGTGAAGCCACCTGGCTCGGGCCTAGCAGAGACGACAGTGCGATCGCTGCTGTCAATGAGTAGCCAAGCCCTTGGAGCACGGTTACCAATTGCACAGAGATCGCGGTCATAATTATCGCGCCCAGCGCGAAGATCCAAATCAACAGCAGGTATATGCGCTTGTCTACCGGTGGGTTGTTTTGCTCGCTGGTGCCCCTGATCCGACGCAACTTGCCGCCGCCTGGCAATACGATCAAATACAAGGGGGTCGAGAGCAAAAGTAGTACTGCGTATCCAACGCATGTCCCTCGCCAGCCCACGTGCTCGATGGCCGATGCAACTAGCGGCCAGGTCAGGGTGGTTGCGAATCCGGAGATCAGCGTGATACCGGTAATCGCCCTGCCAGCTCGCTCCGCATACAGCGCCCCGAGTGTGGAAAACAGCGCTTCGTAAAGCCCCGCGGCCATGCCGATACCAATAACGGCCCAGGCCAGCAGGAACACCGGCAAGGTATGACAGGCAGCGGCGATCAACAGTCCTAGCGCGACTAACAGGCCACTGCAGGCTAACTGCAAACGGCCATCGAAACGCGCCACCAGGCGACTGGAGAGAGGCGCTAACAGCGCTGAGATCATAAGGCTCAATGACAATGCGCCATAGACCCACTGGCTGCCCCAGCCAGTGTCGCAAATGATCGGCTCCCCCATAACGGCGAGCAGAAAGAACGAACCGCCCCAAGCCAGAATCTGCAGCATGCCCAGGCAAAAAACGCCTCGGCTCCCGGGAAGACGAACTTCAGCGTCCACGATAAACCTTCATTAAATCATTCGGATCGAATCGCAAGCAGGGCCGACGACGGGAAGCAGCACGGATGGATGCTCATGGCGCGAGGCTATCTTAAAGTGCTTGCTCGGCAGGTGCTAAACAATGTGGGCATATCAGGTAACCGTTGCTCGATCGCCGGCTTCCACTCCACCTGCGAGAACCTCACAACTAATCGCGAGCATTACGCTACGCTAGTAGATGCCGGCCACGCGATGCCTATCCGACTTCAGACGGTGCTCCAGGCCGGTTTCGGTGGCAATGTCCCTGGCTGCCTACATCAGCCTCCGATTGACAGATTTCCCAGCAGATTCCGAGCGAGGATGACCCGCTGCCAGTCGCTGTTCAGCTCTCATCTATACCTAATCGCAACATGTGGTGCAGTGAATCGCTCCAGTTTTTGTAGGAAAGAACTGACCGCTTTTAGCCGTTAGCGGTCAATGTGGATCACGTTGTCAACCGGTGAGCTCTCATTGCGTACAGTTAGCACTCGTCAAGTGCAAATCCAAAGTCGTCGCTGGACACCTGACACGCTTCGTCTAGCCGCTGGCGCAATGCGGCAGTCAACTGCCGCTCCACTTCCCATGGATCCGACAAGGCAGCGAGTTGCGGTGCCAATTGAGGCGACATACTCATCAGCGAATGATTGAGCGAACGTGCCGTTTCAAAAGCGGCCTTCTGCACGAAGCTGATCTCGACCAGTTCACCCTGCGCCTTGCGAAACTCCATCTCAGCCATCCGCGCCAGATAGTGCTCTCGATGCGCTCGTGCTTTCTGAAAGTCCGGAGTCTGCCCTTGCGCAGGATCAACGGGCGGCGGCGCAGCCATTTTGGTCGACTCGGATTGAGCTGCGACATGGCTGTACACATCACGCTGAAGCCGATCCTGTTGGTGGCGAGCAGCGACGGCAGCCTTGCTCGGATCAGCGGTATCGCGGGGGCGCCGGCCGCCTGCAATATTTCATGGCGGGCGCCATCGCCGTAATAGACCTTGAAACAATAAGGTGTCACGGCGCGGATGACTTCCGGATCTATATCAATGATGGAAATTTTCGCCCCCTGAGCCAGCGGCACCTGGCAGGCTATCTGCCCTACCCGGCCGAAACCGATGATAAGTACATTGCCTTGCAGATTCTGTGCGACTTCCACGCCATCCATGGAAACGGTCTGCGCGCGAGCAAAACCGTTTGTAGAGCAACAAGTTCACCGGAGTAAGCGCCATGGAGAGCACCACAATAGCCGTCATATTGGCGTTGACTTCAGCACTGATCACCCCGAGCTTGAGCGCTTCGGCAAACAGCACAAAAGCAAATTCGCCGCCCTGCGCCATCAGCACGGCTCGGTCCATCACATCGCCGTGACCGCTTTTCGCCAGGCGCGCGACCCCATAAATACACAGCGCCTTGACCAGCATCAGCGACAGCACACCAGCGACGATGAGCCTCCATCCGTTGATCACCGCCTGCAGATCCAGCGACATGCCTACGCCGAGGAAAAACAGTCCCAACAGCAGGCCGCGAAACGGCTCTATGTCGGCTTCCAACTGGTGACGGAATGTTGATTCCGACAGGAGCACACCGGCCACAAAAGCACCCATCGCCATTGACAGACCGCCGAGTTCCATCAGCAGCGCCGCTCCCAACACCACCAGCAGCGCGGCGGCAGTCATGACTTCGCGCGCTTTGGTATGGGCCAATATTCGAAACAGGGGATCGATCAGCCACAGTCCGATGGCCAGCAATGCCCCCAGCGACAGCGCTGCGGTACCGATACGCTGCCAAAGGGGAGACATGAGTTCATGCACCAACGCGGTGGGCGCCAGAAATGCGACCAGCGCCAGTAGCGGCGCTATCATCAGATCTTCAAACAGCAAAATGGAAACGATGCGTTGCCCCCGAGGTTCGGAGATGTCACCGCGCTCCGAGAGAACTTGCATAATGATGGCCGTGGAGGAGAGTACAAAACCCGCCGCGCTCACAAATGAAACCTGCCACGAGAAACTAAAGGCCATGCCGACAAAAGGTGAGCAGGACAGCGCAGACTACCACCTGCGGCTACCCAGCCCAAAGATCTGCCTCCGCAGCTCCCATAGGTGCGAGGGCTTCATCTCCAGGCCAATGACAAAAAGAAACATCGCCACACCCAGCTCGGCCACATCAACGATGGTGTGGGGATCATTGATCAGTTGCAGTCCGAAGGGACCAATTATCAATCCCGCCGCCAGATAACCGACCACTGGCCGAGCCCGATGCGTTTGAGCAACGGCACTGCCACCACGGCGGCGGCAAGCAAAATCACGACACTCAGCAATTGTCCTGCATTGCCTTCAGCGACCATGGCATTGACCCTCATCCCACATCAGGACCGGTAATGCGTCCACGGCCAGGCGTGTTGAGCAGAGCTTGGGTCTAAAGCGCTCTGTTTCCCAAACGCTTCTGCACCCAGCAAGAGATCCTAAGCGCTCACCAGGAACGCTCTAGGACAGAAGTGGCAACTGAAGTGTAGTTCAGGACAACCGGACTCGTTTAAATCTGCGAATTCGCCTGTTCAAACCTGCGAACAGACAAGACCGGGCGTCAGGGACCGGGATTCGCGTAGACTAATGAAGGCCTCGAGGTCTGCACTGGGCATCGGTTTGGCAAAGTAATACCCCTGAAAAATATCGCAGCGACTGCCCTTCAGGAAATCGATTTGAGATTTGGTTTCCACACCTTCGGCGACCACCCTCAGGCTGAGGTGATGGGCCATGGAAATAATGCCTTGGGTGATCGCTGCATCGTGATGGTCGGTAGCGATATCTCTGATGAAAGAACGGTCAATCTTGATCTTGTCGATGGGTAAGCGTTTGAGGTAGCTGAGGCTGGAATAACCGGTGCCGAAATCATCGAGCGCAATGCGTACACCTAGAGCCTTGAGCTGGTGCAACGTGTCGATCGCCTGCTCAACGTTATGCAACAAGAGCGACTCGGTAATCTCCAGTTCCAACTGCCCTGCGCTAAGTTCGTACCTGTTCAGCACTGCCTGGATACACTCGACGAACTGCCCACGCTGGAAATGTATCGGCGAAATATTCACGGCCATCGAGATGCCTGTGATGCCCTGCTCGCCCAGCTGCCGCAACTGCGCGCAGGCGGTATCGAGTACCCAAAGGCTCAGCGGGATGATCTGACCACTGTCCTCTGCCACCGGCACAAACACCGCCGGTGAGATAAATCCTTTTTCCAGATGATTCCAGCGCAGCAGCGCTTCGATCCCGACCACCCGGCCCGTGCGTGCGTCTATCTGCGGTTGGTAATGCAACTGGAACGATTGAGTTTCGATAGCCTTTTGCAGGTCATTGCGCAGGCTCGCGTGCTCGCAAACACGTTGATTGAGGTCGCTGGTGTACCACTGAAAGTTGTTGCGCCCTTTCTGCTTGGCTTTGTACATGGCCATGTCCGCCTGCTGGATCAGTTGCATCGGCTGCTCGATGTGGCCATCGCTCAGGGTGATGCCGACGCTTGCACTCACATGCAGGTCAATACCCTGGATGCAGTAGGGTCTGGCAATGCTGGCCATCATGCGCTCGGCTACGGGTACAGCGTCCTCGTCACGAAGTAGGTCAGGCAGCAGCACAATGAATTCGTCACCGCCCATGCGCACGATGGTGTCACCGAGACGAACTTGCTTGGTCATACGTTGCGCCACCTCGATCAGCACCTGATCGCCAAAAAAATGCCCGATCGAATCGTTGATGGATTTGAATCCATCCAGATCAATGCACATCACCGCCAGACGCCGATTACGCCGACGACTCTTTTGGCAATCCAGAACCAGTCGCTCTTCAAGCGAAACACGGTTAAGCAAACCGGTCAGCCGATCATGGCTGGCGTTGAAGCTCAATTCGCGTTCGAAATGTTTCTGCGCGCTGATATCCCGGGCAATGCCGAATACTCCGACAATTTCTCCGTTGACCATGATGGGCAGGTTGGAGATATCCATAGTCAACAGTTGCTGATTTTCGTCGCGAAGCTGTGCCTCGAAGCGCTGAGTCGCTCCGGCACGGGCTGCACAAAAATGCTGACTGACCCGTTGCAGATCCTCATCGAGCACTAGATGGGAAAAGTGATGACCAATGAAGTTGGTTGCAGTGTGTGGTTTCAGCTTCAGTCCTGCAGGATTCACACTCTGAATGTTGCCGGCCAGATCGAGGGCGAACACCGGGTTGGGGTTATAGGTGAACAATGAACGAAACCGTTGTTCGCTTTCCTCCAGTCGCCGACCGTCACGCTCATGGCGGATCGCAATGACTGCCAGCTGGGCGGCAAAGACCAGTTGTTGAATCTGTGCCTCGTCCGGCGCATGGATACTCTTTTGGTACAGGGCAAATGTGCCCAACACAGTTCCTTGATGGGAGAGCAAAGGAACTGACCAGCAGGAACGCAGGTTATGCCCCAGCGCCAGACTGCGGAAGCGTTCCCAGTTCGGGTCCAGGGCGATGTCTTCGGTGACTACAAGCTCGCGCCGGAAAGCTGCGGTGCCGCAGGTCCCTTCCTGCGGACCAATGGCCATGCCATCTATCGCCTCGCTGTACTCGATCGGCAGGCCGGGTGCCGCGCCGTTGAGCAAGTGTTTGCCCTCGGCATCCGCCAACAGGATAGAGCAGTAGGTTTCGGGAGTCTGTGTGTCGAGCATCTGGCAGATGGCGCAGAGTACATCGCCCAGATGCTGATCGGTCGCAATCATGCCGAGAATGTCACGTTGCGATTGGGGGAAGGTCTTGCTCTGAAAGCTTGGACGAGGATTCATGGTAATTCCTGAAGACTCTCGATTCGTCCGGTCTTCAGAGAGCCAGAAACAGTGGCGGGCCGATCACTGTCCACTTGTGCGTCGGATACACACTCTATAGAGCGTTGCCCCGGTAAAAACAGGCTCAGATCCAACAAAAAAAACAGGATCACATTGTTGCCGTCTGGCTGACTTCGCTTTCTCGACTTTTGGAAATCCGCCCTTTTACGGACGTTCACGACACCGCAGGTGGCCAGATCGAACGCTGCGATTTTCAAGCCTGATTGTTCACCCGTGGCGACGGCGTGGGCGATGCCAAGACGACGCCGCACCCTAGCGATTTCGTCCGTGCCCTACAGACCGCTCTACTGGAGTCCCGTCATACTGCCTATGGCCGAAAGCAGTCATTTGTGGACGGCAGCTATCGGCCAAAAGCGGACATCCATGTGTCTAAAGTTGTCGCAAGGATAAGCGCCGAGTTGCAGCGGCTTGCTAAGCTTTGCCCGATCGTCTACCAAAGTGAAACTCTCGGTCATGATGGTATAAGAGCACCCACGCCTCTGATTCTGGAAATACAACTAGATCATCCGAGGACGGATAGCAGAACTCCGGCCAGAAAGATATGAACACCTCCCATGTTGTGCGCAAGGCTGTCTCTGCATCCCAAGAAAGTGATACCGGCTGCTCTAGATGTGGCTGGAGTTGTTTCAGCCAATTGGAGCAAACCTCCGACGCGGCCTCTTCTGCGTTGGATATTTCAGGACGTAACTCGATGCTCAAGCTATGATTGCCCAAAAACTTTAGCGCTCGATTGTGCAGCTCCCTCGCCTCCTCAGGCAGCACTACCTGCATCTGCACGAGGATTTCCTCTGGCAACACCGCATACGCTGGGTCGATCCAGCGCCACGCTAGTTTATGATCCTGGATACGCATTAACTGAGCACCTAACTATAGGGTGGTAACACAAGTGAAATTTATCAGCAGTGTGTTCTTGGTTATTAGTTAAGCACTTTCGTTCATAGGCGTCTGCTTCTGGCCGAAAGCAGCCCCATTCCCTGCTAATCTCCCCCTCATGAAAACCGCCATCATCTCCGACACCCACGGCCTCCTCCGCCCCGAAGCCCTTACCTTCCTCCAAGGCGTCGACCTCATCATCCACGCCGGCGACATCGGCAGCCCTGAAATCCTGGACCGACTAGCCGAAATCGCCCCACTCCACGCCGTACGCGGCAACAACGACATCAACCTCCCCTGGGCCGCCGCCCTCCCCGACCACCTCACCTTCAACCTCAACGGCTGGCAAACCCTGCTGACCCACGACATCGCCGACGTCCCCAGCGACCTCGACCCCACCATCAAACTCATCATCACCGGCCACTCCCACAAGCCTTTGATCGAATGGCGCGGCAATCGCCTGTACCTCAACCCCGGCAGCGCCGGTCGCCGTCGTTTCAAACTCCCGGTCACGCTGGCCTTGCTCGACGTCACTCCAGACGCCTTGCAACCCGAGCTGATCCACCTGCTCCCCTGAAACTTTTCCTCGAACCGCGGCCTGATCACCTACCCTCATAGACTGTGTGATCAATTCGGGTCCGTCCTTTCCATGCGCAACACATTGAACTCGCTGTTTTTTATCGCACTCATCCTGCTCGTTTCGGGCGGCTCTTCACCGTGGGCGGCGGATCTGCCCGCGCCTTCCGAGACCGCAGCCGCGCCGTTGCCGGTGATCAATCAAAGTGACTTGCAGGCGCTGCAACAGCGGCTCGATGGGCTCAAGCAGCAGATTTCGTCGGCGAACAATTACAACCAGCTCGAAGGGCCGCAGGATCGGGTGCAGGCGTTTATTCTGGATGTCGATCGGTTGTCGGCGTCGTTGTTGCCGCAGCAGGCGCAACTGGCGGTGCAGTTGGGGGTGTTGGGGGCGGCGCCGGATACGGGGGTGGCGTCGGAGCAGGCGGATATCATCGCGCAGCGGGCGTCGCTGGCGGAGCAGAAGAACAAGGTCGATGCGACGCTGAAGAACCTGGCGGCGTTGAAGCAGAGTGCGGCGGATCTGATTACGCAGATTGCGGGGATCCGGCGCACGTTGCTGGAGAGTGAGCTGACGCTGGGCACGGACAGCGTGTTGAGTCCGCACTTCTGGTCGCCGCTGGTCAATCCTCGTGATGACGATCGGCAGCGTTTGCGCTTTTTTGTCGGCCAGGTGGGCGATACGTGGGCCACGGTGTGGGCGCCGGGGCAGCGGTTTTACACGACGGTGCTGGTGTTGCTGGCACTGCTGATCTGGACAGTCGGGCGCAGGCTGGCTGATCGGGGCCTGACGTGGTTGTGTATTCATCGCATGCCGGAGGGGCGTGTGCGGCGCAGTGCGTTGGCGTTTGCTTCGGCGCTGGCGACCATCGTCACCACGGGAATTGCCCTGCAGATCCTGTTTTACGCCTGCACCCGGCACGCGCCTTTGCCGCCGGTGCTGGAGACGTTTTCCGAGGAGTTTGCCAAGGTTGTCTATGCCTGCGTGCTGATCACCGGGCTGAGCCGCGCGCTGTTGTCGACCAGGCATCCGTCGTGGCGGCTGCCAGCGATTGCCGATCCTGTGGCGCTGGCGTTGAAGCCCTACCCGCGCATTCTTTCCGGCACCTTGCTGGTGCTGGTGACGTTGGTGCAGGTCAGCAACGCCACCGGCATGAGCAGCCAGATCGTGATTGCCGGACGGGGCGTGATTGCGATGGTGGTGATGGTCATCGTCGTGACGATGCTGCTGCGCGTGAGCAAAGTGCGCAAAGGCTTGCTTGCCGCCAATGATCCGCAGGCGACGGGCAACACCTTTGCCGGGGTGATCTACACCGCTGTCAGTCTGGCGATGTTTGTCTCGGCCGTTGCCCTGCTCACCGGTTACGTGTCGCTGGCGCGGTTCATCACCTATGAAGTGGTGTGGGCTTATATCGTGCTGTCGGGTTTTTACTTGCTGATCCAGGTCATCAAGGACGGTTGCGAGTACGTGTTCTCGCCCAAGCATTCAAGCGGCAAGGCGCTCAAGCAGTTGCTGGGCATTGGCGATCGACGGCTGGATCAGATTTCGATTCTGCTCTCCGGGGTCAGCCGCGCCGGGCTGTTACTGCTAGCAGTCATCGCGCTGTTTGTTGGCGGCATCGGCACGACGCTGGGGCAGTTGTTCCACAACATCATGGCGATCCTCGGTGGTGCTGGATTGCGCAAGTTGAACATCGTGCCCGGGCATTTGCTCAACGCGGTTTTGGCGCTGTTGATCGGCATCTACCTGATCCGTGCCTTGAGCCGTTGGCTGGACAACGAGTTCCTGCCCAAGACCGATATGGACCCGGGCATGTGCGCGTCGTTGAGCACGCTGTTTTCCAATATCGGTTATGCGCTGGTGATCCTGCTGACACTGTCGTCGCTGGGGGTGCAGTGGACCAATCTGGCGTGGATCGTCAGTGCACTGTCGGTGGGTATCGGCTTCGGTTTGCAGGAGATCGTGAAGAACTTTGTTTCGGGTCTGATTCTGCTGACCGAGCGCCCGGTGAAGGTCGGGGATCTGATCAGCATCAGTGGCGTTGAGGGCGATATTCGCCGGATCAATGTGCGCGCCACGGAGATTCAGTTGAGCGACCGTTCGATTGTAATCGTGCCCAATTCGCAACTGATCTCGCAGAACCTGCGCAACGTTACCCTGGGTGGCAGTGCTCAGGGTGTGGCGTCGCTGGAGCTGATGTTTCCGCTGGATATCGATCCCGAGCAAGTCAAGGAACTGCTGCTGAGCACTTACCGGGAGAACGAAAGCATCCTCGACAAACCGGCGGCGTTCGTGCGTTTCAGCAAGTTGTCGCCGGAGGGCATTACGCTGACCATCACGGGGTATGTGGGCAGCCCGAGGATTGTCGGGGTGACCAAGAGTGATTTGTTGTTCGAGATTCTCAAGCGGCTGGGGGCGGCGGGGATTGAGTTGGCCAAGCCGCCAGCCAGCGCCTGAACAGACATGCCCCACCACCAATCCTGCAGGACCTGTTACACGTGCGCGATTTCCTGCTCAACGCCTTCCACTGACCTCAGGCCGGCGCCCAGCGCCGATGCAGCCAGCGCGCCAACGTATCAAGGGCAAAACCCAGCACACCGATCAGCAGCACCATCGCCATCAACTCCGAGTACGCCAGGCGATCACGCGTATCGAGAATGAAATAGCCCAGCCCCGCGCTGACCCCGAGCATTTCGCACGGCACCAGGACGATCCACAGGATGCCGATAGACAGCCGCACGCCGGTCAGCACATGGCCAAGCACACCGGGCAGAATCACTTTGCGCAGCGTTTCCCAGCGCGTCGCGCTGAGGCTGCGGCTCAGTTGCAGCCAGCGCGGATCGAGTTGGCGTACGCCGGCGACGGTGTTGAGCAGGATCGGCCACACCGCGGCGAAGGTCAGCAGAAAGTAGATCGGCTGATCACCGACGCCCATCAGCATCACCACCACCGGCATCCACGACAGCGGCGAAATCATCCGCAGAAACTGAAACGCTGGCGTGGTCGCTGCTTCCAGATGGCGGTAACTGCCGATCATCAGGCCCAACGGCACGCCGATCAGCAACGCCAGTAGCAGGCCGACCAGAATCCGTTTCAGACTGACCAGCACATGCTCGTACAACTCCGGACGCAACAGCAGTTCGCCGAGGCTTGCGAGCGTTGCCTCGGGGGAAAAGCGCTGCGCCAGACTGTCGCTGCCGCCGAACACGTGCACGCCCAGCCACCACAGCAGCAACAGGCACAACAGCCCGGCCACGCCCAGCACACCGTGGAGTGTCGATGAAGTTTGCGTGCGCATCAGAGGCTGAACTCCTCGCTGCGTTCGAAGCTGTCCGGCAGGCCGAAGGTCTGCATGCCGCCGACAGCGGCGATGGCATTGCGCACGAAACGGTCGTCGACCAGATCGCGCGCGGTGTGCTGCGGATCGAGGTTGGCGAGGAAGCCCTTGTCGCCTTCGATCAGGGTGTCCTTGAGGCGTTTGACCAGTTCTTCGGTGTAGCTGGGGAACGGGTACGGCTGGAAGTCGATGCGCTGCTCGTCCCAATGGCTGTGCTGGATCGCGCCGCTGGCCAGGTATTGTTCGCGGTCGCTGACGGCGGGCGACAGCACCCGGTCGAGCACCGGTTGCGCGTGCGGCGTGTAGCGGTTGCTGCC
This sequence comes from Pseudomonas sp. FW305-7, assembly GCF_058786735.1. Classification (NCBI taxonomy): domain Bacteria; kingdom Pseudomonadati; phylum Pseudomonadota; class Gammaproteobacteria; order Pseudomonadales; family Pseudomonadaceae; genus Pseudomonas; species Pseudomonas sp. FW305-7. The sequence continues at coordinate 22,820 of NZ_JBYSZA010000030.1, read as the reverse complement.
GTCCTTGGACAGCAGTTTGGCGGCCTCGGCGCGGTTGTCGCGGGTCCACACCTGCGCCTTGACGATGGCGTTGACGACTTTTTGCGACCACTCGGGGCGGTTGTTCAGATCCTGCTCGTGCATGAACACCACGCAGCAGGCGTGGTTGCGCCAGACGTCGCCGGTAAAGCGTTGCACGCGGCCGACCTTGAGGTCTTCGGCCAAGGCGTTGAAGGGCTCGGCGACGATGTAACCGGCAATGCGTTTGGTCGCCAGCGCGGGCGGCATGTCCGACGGTGGCAACACCAGCAGATTGACTTCGTTTGGCGCCAGCGCAGCACTGGCGGACTTGCTCACCGGCACGAGTCCGTTGTCGCGAAACAGCTGCTGCACCACCACGTTATGAATCGAATACCAGAACGGAATCGCCACCGATTGCCCGCCCAATTGCTTGACCTCGGTGATGCCCGGCGCCACGGTCAGGCCGGAACCGCCGACGTGGTTCCAGGCGACAACCTTGGCCGGGACTTTGCTTCCGTAACGCGCCCACACGGTCATCGGCGACAGCAAGTGAATCACGTTGACCTGCCCGGAAATGAACGCCTCGATCACCTGTGCCCAACTGCGCAGGAGCACCGGGCGCTCGGCCTGAATGCCCTCGGCCTCGAACAGACCATTGTTGTGCGCGACCAGTAACGGCGTGGCGTCGGTGATCGGCAAATAACCGATGCGCACCGGGGCATTTGGCTCGGACGCGGCGCGAGCGTTCAGGCTGTTGAGCAGCGGCAACGCGCCGCCAGCGGTCAGCAGCGCGCTGAGTTTGAGGAAGTCACGACGTGTGTGAGTGAAGTCGTCCAGGCACATGGTCAATCTCCGACGTTGCGGGCAAAGGATGGGTGTGAGGATTGCGGCTCGCCCGCCGAAGGGTTTTGAGGATGTCGATGCGCAGCGCGCCCAGTTCTTCAACCAACTCGGCGCGTGGCTGCGGCAGGTCGATGCGCCACTCGCCGAGGATGTGCGCCGGGCTGTCACCCAGTAGCAGAATCCGCTCGGAGAGCAGCAGGGCTTCGTCGATGTCGTGGGTGATCAACACGGCAGCCGTTTGATGGTCAGCGATCAATTGCAGCAGCAGTTGTTGCATGTCGGCACGGGTGATTTCGTCGAGAGCACCGAAGGGTTCGTCGAGCAACAGCACTTGCGGCTGACGCGCCAGACAACGGGCCAGCGCGGTGCGCTGGGCCATGCCGCCGGAGAGTTGCGCGGGATGTTGCTGACGAGCGTGTTCGAGGCCGACGGCGGCAATCGCATGATCGATGCGCGCCTTGCGTTGCTCCGCGCTCAAGTGCGGTTGGCGGGCGAAGTCGAGGCCGAACGCGACGTTCTTTTCCAGCGTCAGCCACGGCAACAGACTCGGGTCCTGAAACGCCACCGCGACTCGCGGATGTGCGCCGGTCAACGGTTCGCCGAGCAGGCTCACGCGGCCCTGCTGCGGTTGTTGCAAACCAGCCAGTACGCGCAAAAGGCTGGATTTGCCGACGCCGCTCGGGCCTAGAATCGTCACCACCTCACCGGGCTGCAATTGCAGGTCGAAGTGTTCCAGCACGGTGTGCCAGCCCTGCTCCCGTGGGTAGCCGAGGCTGATGCCTTGCGCGTGCAGCAGCGGCGCACTCATGCCGCCGCTTCCCGTTTTTGTCGCTGCAGTTCGGCGCGCAATTGCACCAGGCTCGGCGTGACAATCGGCACGAATGCCGATTCGCGCCAGCGCCGGGCAAAACCACTGCCGTGTTCGGTGAGATAGGCCTTGCCACCGCTGGCCTGCAATTCCAGTTGCACGGCGTTCGCGGCGGCTTCGGCCAGGGCGATACGGATCTGGAACAAGGCTGCCGGTTGCGTCAGGAAACGCCCGTCGTGCAGGCCTTTTTTCAGCACATCGACGCTGTGCGCCAACTGCTCGCGTTGCTCCTGCAACGGTTCCAGCAAGATCGAGCGGCCGTCCTGCAAATGCCCTTCGACTTCCGCCAGCGCACGTCGCGCCAGACCGATGGCCATACCGCATTGCAAACCGAGAAAGGCTGGCCGCACCGCCGGCAGAAACTTGCGTGCGTCGTCATGCAGCAGCCATTCACGACCGACCGCCACTTGGGAAAAATCGATCGCGGCGGTGTTGCTCGATTGCAGGCCCATCAGTTGCAGATCAGCAGAACGTTGTACGCCGGTCGCGTCATCCGGGATCGCCAGCACGAACGGCGAACCGCCCTCCCCGTGCTCGATGGCGGCGGCCACGACAAAACCGCTTTTGCGCAGATTGGTCACCCAGTGCAGGCGCCCGTGCAATGTCCAGCCATCGGTCTCGGTGGCGGCACGCACTGACAGCGCTTCGATGCCTGAGAGGAATTTCATTGCGTTGGACAAACCCGTGGCGCCGGCCAGTTCGCCGCTGAGCAGCGACGGCAGGAGTTTTTCTCTTAACGCGACGTTGGGACTTTGCAGCAGGTACTCGATGAAGGCGCGCTGGCCCCAGAACACAAACGCAGCCGCCAGCGAATGGCTGGCGACGGCGGCCAGCACTTCCACGGCGTCGGCCACATGGCCGCCACTGCCCCCCAACTCGGGGCTGATACCGACGCGCAATACCTCGGCCTGCGCCAGTTGCGTGAGCACGTGTTGCGGGTCACCGTCGCCTGCATCCAATGCCTGGGCGTTGTTGTCCAGCCATTGCATCAATGCCGGATTGAGCATGTCGTTTCTCCTTTTACGCAGCAGCCTCAACCATAGACGACGCTGCCTGAATCGATGGGCCGATTACGCCCGATACGCCGCCAGCTCAGGGTTGAGCGGCGTATCGGCGAACACGTTGGCGAAGTTGCACAGGGTCGCCAGACTCACGCCAAGAATCACTTCCAGCGCGTTGCCTTCGGTGTAACCCGCAGCCTTGAAAGCGATATAGGTCTGGTCGCTGACCTTGCCGCGAGTCGCAATGACTTCGCGGGCAAACGCCGCCAGGGTTTCGAGTTTTTCCACCGGCACGGTGGCTTTCTCGCGCAGTGCACTGACCACTTCCGCCGGCAGTTTTGCCTTATTCAGCGCGACGGCGGTATGACCTGCGACACAGAAATCGCAACCGTGATTGGTTGCAGCTATCAGTTGCACCACTTCGCGCTCGGCGAGACTGAGTTCGGCTTTGCCATTGAGCGCCGATACCGTAACGTACGTCTCCAGCGCGGCCGGGGCGTTGGCCAGCACCGCCAGCAGATTGGGGATGAATCCAGAGTTCTTCTGCGCGTTTTCGAGGAATGGCCGGGCTGCTTCGGGTGCGCTTTGCAGGGTGTGTAGAGTGACGCGTGACATGGTGAGGACTCCTGCTGATGAGTGTCCGGCCAGTCTGTTGGTTATAAAAATTCCGATCCATATTCAAAAGTAGCGATTACTTGCTCCTGAGTATTTCCATTAGATGATTTCGTCCAGCCCACTGGTTGATTGGTTATTAGAAAGCCTCGAACTCGATGCGAATCTGTTTCACGTCGGCCGCTATTGCGGTGGCTGGCATGCCAGCACTCATGGCCTGGCGCGGGCCAGCTTTCATCTGGTCGTGCAGGGGCATTGCTGGTTGCATATCGCCGGGCATGAACCGGCGCTGCGGCTGAATGCCGGGGATGCAGTGTTCCTGTTGCGCGATCTCGATTATCGCCTGTCCAGCGCTGAAGACTCGCGGCTGGCGCAGACGCTGCCGCGCATGGCGATGACCGCGCTGGATCGTGCGGCCGAGGATGGTGTGGGCCTGGTCTGCGGCTTCTTTCATTTCAAGTCCGGGTTGTCGTCGCTGATCATTGAGGGTTTGCCGGACTGGATCATTCTGCGCGCCGGAGATCCTTCCTCTAGCGCGGCCCGAGCCTTGTTCGAATTGATTCTGGAGGAATGCGAACGCTTGCCAGCGCCCTCCTCGACGCTGCTTGAACGCTTGAGCCATCTGCTGTTTCTTTATGTCCTGCGCCAGCAGATGGCTGACAACCAGCACCTCGGGGGATTAGTCGCACTGGCGCGTAATACGCAATTTGCGCCGCTGCTCGATCAGTTGATCGAACAGCCGCAGTTGCCGTGGTCGCTGGAAAGCATGGCGGCGTGCATCGGCGTTTCGCGCTCGGCGTTCTTCAAACGCTTCAATGAACTGGCCGGGCAGTCGCCGGGGCAAGTGTTGCTGGCCCTGCGCATGCGCCACGCTTGCCAGTTATTGCGGGCCAATCACACGGTCGAGCAGGTGTGTGCTGCGGTCGGCTATCAATCGATTGCGGCGTTTACCCGGGCATTTGCCAAGTCGGTGGGCGTGCAACCGGGGGCTTATCGCAAGCAGCATGAGGGGGCCTGACGGGCTGCCCTCACAAAGAACCAAAACGAATTAACAAATACAAAATCAGTATTTATCGTTATAAAAATATTGGCGTACGCTCACTTTCATCCCGTCATTGATCACAGTGAAGTGCGCCATGAATCCAACTGCCAACCTGATCGACTTCGCCGCTTACCGTAAACGCCGCCAGGCCCAGAAGCTTGCGCGGGCGATGTGGGAAATGTATGCGCGCAATGCCGGTTATCAGGCGTTTCAGTGGGTGCAGGCTGCGCATTCCAACGAGCCGCGCCAAGCGTGAACGCCCGTGACCCCTCGCGCTTTCTGGCGAGCGCGGATGAGCCTGTGCTGGACCTGAAAAACCTCGAATCACTGGAAGAAGACCCGATCTGCGAACGGGTCGCACAGAATCTGCAGCGTCTGCGCAGCAAGCGTCATTTGTCGCTGGATGGTCTGGCGCGCCAATGCGGTGTGAGCCGGGCGATGTTGGCGCAGATCGAGTCCGGGCGCAGCGTGCCGTCGATCAAGGTGCTGTGCAAAATCGCCAAGGGTCTGAAGGTGTCGGTGGCAGCGTTTCTCGAGCACCGAGCGTTTGAAGGTGTGGCACTGTTGTCGGCGAGCCAGAGCAAACGGCTGGTCAGTGCCAGCGGTGCGTTTGTCAGTCGGGCCTTGTTTCCGTTCGACGTGGCGCGTCAGTCCGAGTTTTACGAATTGCGCCTGAGCCCGCTGGGTGAAGACCAATCCGAGGGCCACGGCCCGGGCGTGCAGGAAAACCTGGTGGTGGCTCAAGGCGTGCTGGAGATCAGCGTCAACGACGAGCGCTACCTGCTCTCGACCGGCGACTCGATCCTGTTCTACGCCGACCAGCCCCACCGCTACCGCAACCCGGCCGACAGCGAAGCCGTCGCCTACCTGGTCGTCACCTACCCCGAACGCCTCGACTGATCCTTACCTCTCTTTGCTTTAACACAATCCCCTGTGGGAGCTGGCTTGCCAGCGATGACGTCGGCACATCCAGCATTTAAATCGACTGATCCACCGCTATCGCTGGCAAGCCAGCTCCCACAGAGGTTTGCAGTGGTCTGTGGAATGCAAAAGCCCCCGGGCCTTGAGGCCTCGGGGGCTTTTTTTATGCTGCCCGGGATCAGCAGGTGCAGCACATCATCGGCATGCCGTTGCAGCTCATCATCATTGGCATGCTGCAGTCGTTCATCATTTTCATCATCAGGGTGCAGCAGTTCTTCATCATGTCCATGTTCATGCCCGCCATCGGCATGATCTTGCACATCATGCAATCGGCCATCATGGTGCATTCCATCACGCACTTCATCGATGGCATCGGCATGCCCATCATCGGCATTGGCATCATCATGTTCATCATCGGCATGGCCATGGCTGCCTGGGACATGCACATCATGGTCATGTTGCCGCAGTGCATCATCATCGGCATCATTTCGCCGCTGTTCTTGAACATGGCCATGTCCATGCCAGCGGCCGGCATCATCTTGCACATCATGCCGTCGTCCATCATTTCGCAGGTCATGGTCGCCATCATCATCGGCATGCCCATCATCGGCATCATTGGCATGTTGGCGTTCATCGGCATTTGCATCTGCATGGCGTTCATCATGGTGAAGCTCCCTGAGGATTTAAGAACTGGATGAGAAGTTGATGGGGGCCGATTCTAAGGACTGACGATTCCTGAACAAGATGCCCATCAAACAGCAAAAACGGCTGTTCAAACGCCTCAAGCGCAGCGTTCCATGCGTCTTGAGGCGCTGGAACAGCAGAGTAGGCGCGATAGCAGAAATATCAAATGCACGCGCTTCGTTTTACAAGCTATGGATATTCGAAGCAGCACTATTTAAATAACCGAAAGAAATTATTGATCTAACCGCTTCGTATTAATTTCAACGCATCGCATATTCCATTAATAGCGTCCCACGCGACTTTTTAATCTTTTATCGCTATTAACCTGCCGCCTTATAATTGCCGACTACTGTCAACAATAAGGAAGTTCCATGCCTCAACGTCTTTTACTGGCGGCACTGTTTGTGGCGGTCGCAGGGTGTGCCAGCCCTCCTCCGGTTTCCGTGCATACCAAAGATCCCGCCAGCTCGACCTTGCAGGGGGACGCAACGCGCCCGGCGCAGGCGCAATGGACGCGGACCGAGTTGTACTTTTCGGTGGGCTCGCTGGATGGCAAGGACGGTGCGGTCAGCCCGGCGCGCTGGCGCGAGTTTCTGGATAAGGAAGTGACGCCGAGGTTTCCCGACGGATTCACGGTGTTCGATGCGTATGGGCAGTGGAAGGATCACGGGGCGAAAGAGCCTGAGCGGCTGAGCACCAAGGTGATTGTGGTGTTGCATGAAAACAGTGCGAAGAATGAGGGGAGTATTGAGGCGATTCGCCTGGCGTATAAGCGAATTACCGGGGATCTTTCTGTGTTGCGGCTTTCGCAGCTGGCGGCGGTGTCTTTTTAAGCGCCGTTTTTTAAGAGCCCCTCACCCTAGCCCTCTCCCGCAGGGAGAGGGGACTGATTGGGGGATATTTGAGAAGTACAGCGACTTGAGCGCTTTTCGCTGAATCCATAATCGACCCGTTTTTCAGGTTGATGTATCCCGCAAGACTCTGCGGTCGGCCCCCTTTTCCTCTGGGAGAGGATCAGGGTATGGCGTCAGGCGGCTCAACACGGCTAAAAACACTGCGCCAATCAGCAACACCCCAATCCCCAAAAAAGCTCCCCAGCCCACCACCGTCACGCTCGAATACAGCATGTACAGACACAAGCCGAAAAACAGCAGCGGCAACAGTGGATACAGCGGCACTTTCACCGGCCGTGGCACCTGAGGAAACCGCCGGCGCAGAATGATCAGCGCCACACTGCTCAAGCTCAAAAACAACCAGTACACCGGCGTCAGGTACTCGACCATGGTGTTGAACCCGCTCTGGGTAAAGCTGCCAAACAGCACCAACAGCAACGCCACAGCACCTTCCGCGAGCAGCGCTTTGCGCGGTACGCCGTGGCGATCATCCCAGCTTCCGAAGCTGCGTAACTGCGGCACATCGCGAGCAGCGGAGTAAGTGGTGCGGGCGCCGACCAGCAGGGTCGAATTGATGGTCGCGATTGCGGCGATGCCGACCATCAGCAAAATCAACATCACCCCGGGTGCACCGAATGCGCGGTTCAACAGCTCGACCGCCGGCGCATTGCTCGCCGCCAGCCCGGCGAATCCCAGGCCCCGGACAAATGCCCAGTTGAGCGCCAGATAAATCACCATCAACACGGTCAATGCGCCCAGCATGGCGATGAAAATCCCGCGCCGACCGTCACGCACTTCTGCCGACAATGTCGCGGCATCACTCCAGCCACCGAACGCCAGGAAAACAAAAATCATCGCCGCCGAAAAACCGGCCATACCGGTGTTTTCCGCTACTGCCGACACACTTGGTGCGGGTGGTTCGATACCTTGCCAGGCGAGAAAAACACCCGCACTGGCAATGCTCAAAAAACCCAACGCCAACAGTCCCACAAGCAATGTCTGGGTAAGGAAGCCAATGTGCTTGCCGATGAGATTGAGCAGCACCAACGCAGCAATCACCACGCCGGCAAACAGCCCCGAGCCGTACTGCCCAAGCGGCACCACGGCGTTGACGTAATCGGCAAACATGAACGCCGACAACGCAATCCACCCGGTGTGCATCACCGAAAACCGCGACCAGGCAAACAGAAATCCCATGCGCTCGCCGTAAGCCGTGCGCAGAAAATGGTAGTCGCCACCCGGATGCGGAAACGCCGTGGCCATCTCGGCAAAACACAGCGCACCGATCATCGACGCCACGCCGCCGAGCACCCAAACCAGGTAGAAGTGCTCAGGCCCGACGTTGAGTGCCACGGTCGGCGCGGTTTTCAGGATGTCGGTGGTGATCACCATACCCAGCGTGATCAACAGCGCCTGAAACACCGGCAGATGCCGACCCGGCCCCTGCCCCGACTCAGAAGCCATAAGTGGCGCGGGCGTAGTAGTAAGCGCCGTTGGTGCCGATCGGCGAGAGCACGTCGTAAGGCAGGTTACCGCCATAGTTGATCGCCGAACCGGAGCGTTCCGGGTAGTTGTCGGTGAGGTTGTTGCCGCCCACGGCGAGGTTGAATTTCGGCGTGAATTTATAAGTCACCTCTGCATCCAGCTGCCAGACCGCGCCGTAAGTCTGTTCCGGTTGCGAGTCGCCGAAATCGAACACTCGGGTGGTCTCGCCTTGGCGGGTCAAGCGGCCGAGCAGGCCCCAGTGTTCACTCGCCCAGTTCGCGGAAAAGATGAAACGGTCCTTCGGTGCGGCGTCGGTCAGGGTGTTGGTCTCCTCGACGCCGACCAGTGCGTCGTTGCCGATCCCCAGTGCAGTCAGCTGCGAAGGCGTGCCTTTGGTGCTGGTGACTTTGGTGTGGTTGTAGGTGTACGCGGTGGTCAGGCCCAGTTGCCCCTCGTAGAACGGCTGATGGTAATTGAGCACCAGTTCGGCGCCGTGGGTGCTGGTGTCGGCGGCGTTGGTGAAGAAGTTGACGTCGTGCACGCCAGCCACGCCGTAGTTGTCGTTGATGAAGGTTTCCAGGGCGTCGCTGCCAATGCGTTGCGACAGAGTGATGCGGTCCTTGACGTCGATACGGAACACATCCAGCGATGCGTCAAAGCGCTCGTTCAACTGGAAGGTCAGGCCGAGGCTGAAGTTTTTCGAGGTTTCCGGATCGAGTTTTTCGGCGCCGAGTGCACGGGCGATCGGGTCGTTGACCGAGAGCACACGAATGTCGGTGAGCGTGCCGCCGTCGCCGAAGTTGCTGGTGGTGTTCTGAAAGCCGCTCTGTGCCAGCGACGGTGCGCGGAAGTTATTCGACACCGCGCCGCGCAGTGCCCATTGCTCGGTCAGTTTGTAGCGGCCGCTGAGTTTGCCGGTGAGCTTGCTGCCGGCATCATCGTAATGCTCCCAGCGAGTGGCCGCGTCGACGAAGAAGTTATCCGTGAGATCGCCGGACAATTCGGCGTAGCTGCCGAACACGTTGCGGTCCAGATCCGACTCTTCACTCGGCCGCAGGCCGTTGGCGCCGTCGGCTCCGGAGCCGATGTAAGAAGCTTCGTCACCGGCGTAGGTCAGGTAGTTTTCGTAGCGGTATTCGCCGCCGACGGCGAGGACAAACGAACGGCCGCCGAGGCGCAATTCACGGCTGAAATCGAGATTGCTGGTGGTCTGGCGCAACTCGTAATCGCCGGTATCGAATTTCGTCGGCGAATCTTCGCCAAGGCTGACGTTAAGGGTGCGCCGGGTCGATGATTCGAAGCGGTTGCGGCCATGGGTGACGCTGCTGTCGAAGTCCCAGTCGTCGCCGATCATGCCTTTGAAACCGGCGGTGGCGGAGACGTCCTTGTTGTCGCCCAATGACTGCGGCAAATAACCGTTGGGGTAGAACTGCGGTTGTTCGTACGGGTAGCGATAGAACTCCGCACCCGTGGTGTGGCGCTGGTTGTAGGTACCGAAGCTGTAGGCCTTGCCGCCGGCCAGCGGCAGTTCGCTGTTGAACCAGAGGTTGACGTCGCGGGCGAGGCCGTCACCCATCACGTAGTTGCGCTGGCCCGGTGTATCGGCGAAACCGTCGAAGCCTGCGCGGTTGGTCGGGTTGCGATCCTTGTACTCGGTACCGCCCCGGATGAAGCCGCCCTCCTCGCCGAGACGCGTACCGATCTTGGCGGTGGTCACACTGTTCTGGCCGTCGGTGGTGGTCTTGTCGATGGCGTCCTGATGGGTGTGATAAGCGCCGTAACTGGTGGAGACTTCGCCGCCCTCGGGGGCGTCGTCGAGGATGATGTTGATCACCCCGGCGATTGCGTCGGAGCCGTATTGCGCACCGGCGCCGTCACGCAGCACTTCGATGCGTTTGATCGCGCTGATGGGGATCGAGTTGAAATCCACCGGCGCGGTGCCGCGACCGATTTTCGACGAATCGTTGACCACTGCCGACGTATGGCGACGCTTGCCATTGACCAGCACCAGCACCTGATCCGGGCTCATGCCGCGCAATTGTGCGGCGCGGATATGGTCGGCGCCGCCGGAGTTGGACTGGCGCGGCAGGCTGAAGGACGGCAGCAATGTCTGCAACGCCGCGCCCAATTCACCGTCAGCGGCGCCGGCGGTTTTCAGGTCTTCGGCGGTCAACACATCCACGGGAACCGGCGAGTCGAGCACGGTGCGAGAGGTGCCGCGTGTGCCGGTGACCAAAACGGTGCCGAGGCGGGATTCGCTTTCAGCGCTGGTGGACGTGTCTTCGGCCCGTGCAGGCAGTTGCCAGATTGCACTGACAACAGCGGCGGCCAGTAATGAACGGGAACGGTAATGCATATAACAGCTCCTTGAATCGCAGTTAATACCCGGTCGTCACCGACAAAAGAAAGTCGGCAATCAATGCACGGCAATGTCTGCTGTAGTTTTAGAAATCAGGAAGGCAGCGAAGGCTGTTGAAACGTTAAGTATCGGTAAGGCGCAGTATCCCCAGAGTGAATGTTTTCCCCTTGAAGCCCGATGCTAGACGAGGGGAAGACTTTCGCAAAAGAACCAATAACACTTAGGTTAGATCGCTATAAAGGAGTGTTCTTAGTTCGGCACAAGTGTTGCTGAGCCAACACTTCAAGCAACTAACAAACAACTAACAAACCTGTAAACACAGTCCCTGTGGGAGCTGGCTTGCCAGCGATGGCGGTGTGTCAGGCAACGCAGATAGTGACTGCACTGGCCTCATCGCTGGCAAGCCAGCTCCCACAGGGTAAGTGTCTTAGTCGAAGTCTTTTTCCAGCCAGGCATCTTCGGCGATATCCAGCGCTGCGGCGCTGAAGCGCTGTTCGGCAAACGGATCTGCATGCAGGTGAAAGCCGTTTCTCTCCCAGAACCCCGGTTGCTCCTGATCGACAAATTCCAGCCCGCGCAGCCACTTTGCGCTCTTCCAGAAATACCGCCCCGCGACCACCAGGCGCAGTGGCCAGCCATGTTGCGCGGTTAACGGTTGGCCTGCGTAGTGAGTCGCCAGCAGGGTGTGCGGATGCAGCAAGTCATCAAGCCGCAGGTTGGTCTGGTAATCGTGATCGGCGTGGGCCATAACGAAATTCGTTTGCGGCTGGATATCGAAAGCTTGCAACAGATCCTGCAGGTGCACCCCGCTCCACTGCGTATCGAATTTCGACCAGCGCGTGACGCAGTGGATGTCGCATTGCAGTTGGCGTTGCGGCAGCGCTTGCAGGTCGGTGTAGCGCAGCTCGACAGGATTTGTGAGCGAGCCGAACAGGCGCAACGACCAGTTCGCCAGATCATATTCCGGCACCGCGCCTTCGTGCAGGATCGGGAAGCGCTCGGTCAGCACCTGACCCGCAGGCAACCGCCCGCCGAATGCAGGATCTGCTTTCGGAGAGCGGCTTTTGCGTAATCGCGCAGCTTTGTTGTGCATGTTCACCCCAACCTCATGACTTGGAACCTCAACCTGTGGGAGCTGGCTTGCCAGCGATGGCGGTGCGTCAGTCAACCGAATACCGAATGAATGGGCCTCATCGCTGGCAAGCCAGCTCCCACAGGGTTGATGGTTGTATTTGAGGTTTCAGTTCGGAACGGGTATCCAATCCGTCCGCGCCACATTGGCGGTATCGCCAAACGCCGGGAGCTTCTGCGCCAGGTCGCGTACGTTTTTCACGTCCAGATCGAGCAGTTGCTGGCGGGTAATCAACGTCGGCGGCACCAGCACCTGGTGCCCCGGATTCTCCCCGGCAATCAACATCGCCAGACTGCGCACACTGATCGCCCCGGCCACTTGCGGATTGACCGCCGCCGTCGCCGCCCAGGCGCTGTCCGGCTCTTTCATGATCTGGATATCGGCGGTGGAAATATCGGCGCTGTAGATCTTCACCTTGCTCGCCAGCCCCGCCTCGTCGACGGCGATTTTCGCGCCTTTGGCGAACTCGTCGAACGGCGCAAATATCACGCTGATCCCCGGATTCGCCCGCAGCACGGCGCTGGCCTGATCCGCCACCGAGTTGGCAATCGGTGGATTCAACGTGCCGAAACGCGCCTTCTCGACGATCCCCGGACTGGCTTTTTTCACCTGACTCCAGATCTCGTCGCGCCGCTCCATCGGCGTAAAGCCGCTGATGTAGACGTACCCGGCATCGAACTTGGTGCCGTTATCCTTCACCGCTTGATCCAATGCCAAACGCGCCAGCGCATGGTGATCCTGCTCGACCTGAGTCACCTGCGGCGAATTCAGATCGACATCGAACGCGACAACCTTGATGCCCTTGGCGATGGCCCGGTCAATCGGCGCCTTGAGCGTTTCCGCCAGACCAAGCTGCACGATGATCCCGTCGACACCCAGATCAATCGCCTGATCGATCATCTCGCCCTGACTCGCCGCCTGCTGCCGTGCATCGAATACGCGCAGATTGGCGCCAAGCGCTTCGGTCTGTTGCTCCACACCGCGCAGATAAGCCTCGGGGAAATCCCCGGAAAACAGATAACCGACCAACGCGATCTGCACCTGGCCCTTGTCGAACGGTGCCGGTGCGCCGGGCAAGGCCTTGGCCTGCGCGCTAAACGCCAGTGCCGAGAACACGGCACCAGCGAGGCAGTGACGGGCGAATTGTTTGATTGAACCGTGCATACAACTTCCTTGACTGAAAGCGGCTCAACGCGCCCGATGCGCGAGGCCGAACGTGAACATCAGGGCCAGTACCAGCACCAGTCCCTTGACGAAATCCTGCGCGTAATACGGCGCGTTGAGCATGGTCAGACCGTTGAGCAACGAAGCCACCAGCAGCGCGCCGACCAGGGTGCCGAAGGCGTTGGGCTTCTTCGCCCCAAGGACGGCAAAACCGATCAGCGCCGCGCCGAGCGCGTCGAGCACCAGACCGTTGCCCGAGCTGACATCACCGCGCCCCAGCCGCGCCGCGAGCAGCAATCCACCCAGCGAGGCCAGCAATGCCGAGAGCACGTAGGCCAGCAGTTTGAAGCGCTGCACCGGCGCCCCGGCCAGGCGCGCGGCCTGCTCGTTGCCACCAATGGCATAGAACAAACGGCCAATGCGCGTGCGCTCCAGAAACAACCAGACCGCCAGCGCCACCAGCGCTGTGATCAGCACCGGAACCGGCACCACGTCCCACAGTCGCCCACGGCCCAGCGCCAGAAACGCCGCACTGAAAGTGCCTTCGGTTTCAACGCCATTGGGCAAGGTCATGCCCACCGCAATCGAACGTCCGCCAGTTGGAATCAGTTGCACACCGATCACCAGAAACATGCTGCCCAGCGTCGCCAGAATGTCCGGCACCCGCAGCTTGACGATCAGCCAGCCGTTGAGCAGCCCGACCAGCGCGCCGCCCGCAAGACTGATCAGCACCGCCGGCACTGCGCCCCAGCCGAGCACGACCATCACGTAACTGGCGATCATCAGGCTCATCGCCGCCACCGCGCCGATGGACAGATCGAGGCCGCCGACAGCCATGGTCAGGGTCACGCCCAGCGCGAGCAGCGCCACAATCGACACCGATTGCAAAATGCTGAACAGGTTGCCGACGCGCAGAAACGCCGGCTCGGCAAAACTGAAAAACACCACGATCAGCGCCAGCAGCCACAACAGGCCATAGCGAATCAATGCTTGCAGCAGGCGCTCGGCAGGTGCCGGTACGCTCGATATCAGTGAACTCGAATCAGGCACTCGCTCTGCTCCTTGGCGTGGCTTGAAGGGAAGAAAAATCATCATCGCTGCCGGCCAGCGCGGCGACCAGCGTGGCGCGCTCGAGACCGGCACGCGGGTATTCGGCGACCACCGCGTGATCGCGCACCAGCAAAATCCGGTCGGCGATTTCCAGGGCCTCATCGACATCGGCGCAAATCACCAGTGTCGCGCGGCCCTTGGCGCTGTCGCGTAGCAGTTGGCCGATCTCGCGGCGCGCACGCACGTCGACACCTTGAAACGGCTCATCGAGGATCAGCACCCGCCCGTCCCCGAGCAGCCAGCGGCCGAGCACGACTTTCTGCTGATTGCCGCCAGACAACGCGCTCATCGGCACATCGATACCGGCGGTCTTGATCCCCAGCGCCGCCACTTGCGCCTCGACTGCCGCCGCTTCAGCGCGATTGCGGATAAAGCCGCCTCGAGTGAAGCGTTCGAGAAACGGCAAGGTCAGCGTGCGACGCAGGGAAAAATCCGGTACCAGCGATTGACTGGCGCGATCCTCGGCGGCGAAGAAAACCCCACTGCGAATCGCCTCACGGGGTGAGCCCGGCAGCCAGCCAACCCCGTCGAGTTGTGCGCTGCCGGCCAACGCTTTACGCAGCCCGAACAGCACCTCGGCGATCTCGCTTTTGCCGGCGCCGAGTAACCCGGTCAGCACCACCACTTCGTTTTCGTGCAGGGTCAGGTCGAAGGCTTGCGAGCGCGGCAGGACTTTCATCGCGTTCACTTCAAGCACCACGCGCCCCGCCGCTCGCGGGGTATAGACATGGGCGGCCAGCGCCTGCCCGAGCATGGCTTGCACTGCTTCGGGCAATTGCTGCGCGGTGAATTCCCCGGCCAGTCGCCCGTCGCGCAGGACGATGGCGCGATCCGCCACCCGTTGCAGATCCGACAACCGATGCGAGATGTACAGAATCGCCACGCCACGGCTGCGCAAGGTGTCGATCAAACCGAACAAGCGCTGCGCTTCCGCATCGGACAGCGCCGCCGTCGGCTCATCGAGAATCAGCAAACGCGGCTGCAAGGCCAACGCCCGGGCCAACACCACCAATTGCCGTTCGGCCTGGCCCAGATGTTCGATCGGTTGCTCCAGCGGCAACGTCAATCCGAGCCCGGCGGCAATGCTCGCCGCACGCTCGAGCAGACGTTTGCGATTAAGCCAGAAGTCCGCGTCGGGCCGGCACAGTTCATCGAGCAGCAGGTTCTCGGCCACGCTCAAACCCGGCGCAATGCCTTCGTTGATCTGCTGATGCACGGCGACAATCCCGACCCTTCGCGCCGACAGCGGCGAGTTGAAATGCCGCGGCTGCCCCTCCACCAGAATCTCGCCGCCGTCAGCGGTCTGACTGCCGGCAAGAATCTTCACCAACGTCGATTTGCCCGCGCCATTGGCCCCGAGCAACGCCACCACTTCGGCGGGATGAATCTCCAGGCTGACCCGGTCCAGCGCGCGGTTTGATCCGAATAGCTTGCTTACTTCACGTACACGAATCAGCGGCGTGGACGCCACAGAAACAGGCGCACTCATAAATGTCCTTAACGTCGATGTGCCAGCGCACGCACCAGTCGATCGCCCAGGCTTTGCACGCCTTGAACGAGAATGACCAGCACCACCACGGTGGCGACCATCACTTCATTGTTGAACCGTTGATAGCCGTAGCGGATCGCCAGATCGCCGAGCCCGCCGCCACCAATCACCCCCGCCATCGAGGAAAAACCGATGAGCATCACCAGCGTCAGGGTGATCCCCGCCAGCAACGCCGGCAGCGCTTCGGGCAACAGCACTTTGCAAATCACATGACGAATATCGCCGCCCATGGCGAGGATCGCTTCGATGCGGCCTTTGTCGACTTCGTCCAGGGCGTTTTCGACGATGCGGGCGAAGAACGGAAAGGCGCCAATGGTGATCGGTACCACAGCGGCGGTGCTGCCCAGCGTCGTGCCGACCACCAGCCGGGTCAGCGGAATCAAAGCAATCAGCATCACCACGAACGGCAGTGAGCGCCCGAGATTGACCAGGCCACTCAACGCCGCATTGAAGCGCGGCATTGGCAGCAGACCGGTGCGCCGACTGATGAACAGCAACACCCCCAACGGCAGCCCGATCAGCAGTGTGAACAACCCGGCGAGGAGGACCATGTACAGGGTTTCGCCAGTGGCGTTCAGCACCAGTTGCAGGATTTCATCCCAATTGATCGAGCGGTTCATGAGTGCGCCGCCCGTACGCCGTATTGCTTGAGAAAGCTCAGCGCGGGCGCGTCATGGCCCAGCGGCAGTCCGCAGGTCGGACGCAACGAGCTGCCGAGATGCGAGTGTGGGTCGGCGAGCAGTCGCGGCACTGGTCCGGACTCGACCAGACGCCCGTTGGCCATGAACGCGGCGTGATCGCAGATCGACTTGACCACGTCCAGCTCGTGGGTGATCAACACGATGGTCAGGCCCAGTTGCCGGTTGATGTCGCGCAACAGTTCAAGAATCGATGCGGTGGTTTCCGGATCGAGGGCGCTGGTGGCTTCGTCCGACAGCAGATAGGCCGGCCGCGCCGCCAGCGCGCGGGCGATGCCGACGCGCTGTTTTTGGCCGCCAGACAATTGCGATGGAAACGCCTCGGCCTTGTCGCTCAAACCGACCAGATCGAGCAATTCACGAACTCGTTCATGACGTTGCGGTTTGGCGACCTTGGCGATCTCCAGCGGCACAGCGATGTTGTCGAAGACATTACGCGAGTGCAGCAGATTGAAGCCTTGGAAAATCATGCCGATGCGCTGGCGTTGCTGGCGTAGGTCGCGGTCGGACAGCGTCGTCAGATCGACACCGTCCAGCAGAATGCGCCCGTTATCCGGGCGTTCGAGCAGATTGAGGCAGCGCAGCAGCGTCGATTTACCCGCGCCGCTGCGCCCGAGAATACCGTAGACCGCACCGTCGGGAATGCTCAGCGACAACTGATCCAGCGCAGGTGCCGACGCCGACAGGTAAGTCTTGCTCAACTGCTCGACGACGATCATGGTTTGCCGCCCGCCACCGGGATCACCGAACCGGCGAAGTTATCGGTGATGTACTTGGCCACTTGCTGCGAGGTCAGATCCTTGGCCAGTTGCGCGATGCGTGGATCGTTCTGCAATTTCGGCGTGGTCACCAGAATGTTGGCGTAAGGGTTGTGCTCAGCCTTCTCCAGGCCCAGCGCATCCTTGGCCGGCACCAGACCGGCGTCGAGCGCGTAGTTGCCGTTGATCACCGCCAGATCGACATCATCCAGCGAACGCGGAATCTGTGGCGATTCGATCTCAAGGATCTTCAGCTGTTTGGGGTTTTCGGCGATGTCCTTGGGCGTCGCTTGAGCGGTTGCAGGGTCGTTGAATCCGGGCTTGAGTCTGATCAGGCCGTTGTCCTGCAACAGGTACAGCGCGCGGCTCAGATTGGTGACGTTGTTGGGCACGGCGACGGTGCCTTTTGCCGGCACGTCGGCGAAGCTTTTGTGCCGGTGCGAGTAAATGCCCAAGGGCTCGATATGCACCGTGGCCGCCACCGCTAGTTTCTCGCCGAGGGCTTGCTCCTGGGATTTCAGGTATGGCAGATGCTGGAAGTAATTGGCATCGACATCGCCATGCACCAGCAGCTCGTTGGAGTTCACGCCGTTGGGGATTTCGATGACTTTCAGGTTCAGCTGCGGATCGATTTTTTGCACGTAGGCCAGAATCTGCGCGTGGGGCACCGGGTCGGCGGCGACACGCAATGGTTCCAGCGCCTGAGCGCCGAACGAGGTCACCAGTGCGCCGAGGACGGCCAGGGTCAAACCTGCTTTTTTCAACATGTTTTGTGTCCTTGAGCGAATGATGATTCAGGCGGTTTTGCGAACCGGCGCTTGCGGCAATAGCGCATCGGCATAAAAGCGCTGCGCGACATCGGGATGCGAGCGCAAACGCCCCTTGAGGTAGTTCCAGCCGACATCGCGAAATAGAGGATTGAGCGGGTCACTGGCCGGCCCGCGTGCCTCGCGCAGCAACGCGGTCGGCAAGTGATACAGCGGCACCGTGGCGTCAAGTTGCGCGCCGAGGAAGAAGGCGATGGACAGGCGCTCGCTGCCCGGCGGCGGCGAAACCACCCGGTGCACCGTGGCACGCAGATAGCCGTTTGTGGCCAGTTCCAGCAGTTCGCCGATGTTCACCACCAACGTATTTTCGCGAGGCAGCGCATCGATCCAGCGCCCTTCTTCGATCTCCACTTGCAGACCCGCCTGTTCGTCTTGCAACAGGAAGCTGAGGAAACCCGAATCCTTGTGCGCGCCGACGCCCTGATTGCTCGCATCGACCGGCTGACCGGGATAGCGCATCAGTTTGATGTGTTCATTGGGTTTGTCGCCGTACAGCTGATCAAACGCATCCGAGCGCAGCGACAGGGCCTGGGCGAAGGCTTGCAACAGACGCAGGGACATGCGCGTCATGGCTTGCTGCCAATCGAGCAGCAACGGTTTCAGTTCGGGCAGTGACTCTGGCCATTGATTCGGGCCTTGAAGGCGCGCCCAGAACGGGCTGTCGGGTTGCAACGGCAAGGCTTCGCGTTCGGCGCCGATATCGAACTGTTCGCGCTGATCTGGCTTGCCCCGGGTGATTTCGGAAGCGGCGCGGTTGTAACCACGAAAATGCGCAGAGTTGATCATGCCGACGGCGGTTTTTTCACTGTCGGGCAAGGCGAAGAATTGCCGGGCGAGGTCCTGCACTTGCTTGAGCAAAGCGCCGTCGATGCCATGGCCGGTCAGGTAAAAAAAACCGACGTCGCGAGCGGCGTGGCGCAGGTTTTCCAGAAACTCATAACGCTGTTGTGCTGTGCCTTCGAACTGTGAAAGGTCGAGCGTCGGTAATGCGGTGATGTCGAGGGTATGCGGCATGATTCACTCCCGTGTGAACCAAACCAGAAGAGCCTTTGATCGATTCAGCGTGCGCCGTCATGGCAATCGGGGGTCTATCGGTTTGATGCTCTGATTCGTTGATGAATCAAAACTAAACGATATATAAAACGCCGGACAAATATCTTTTTTGCATTAGCTTAGGTCGGATTTCTTTTGGTTTTTTGGTGTTTTGTCAGCCTTGTGGAGTGTCAGGTAGATCGCTGCCCCCTCACCCCAGCCCTCTCCCCCAAGGGGGCGAGGGGAAAGGGAGCCGATCTCTATTGGTTTCAAAAGTCAGGCTCGACTCGACTGTTCAGGTCGGCGTAGCTCGCAAGGTCAACTCGATCAGTCCCCTCTCTCCCAAGGGGCCGAGGGGGAAAGGGAGCTGATCTTCATCGCTTGCGAAACCGCGGTCGACGCGATGTTGCAGCTTGGTGCACTTCGCTATACCAACCCGATCAGTCCCCTCTCCCTCGGGAGAGGGCTAGGGTGAGGGGCGCAGGCGGCGCGGTATCAAGCTTGCTGCACGCTCGAGTGGCAAAACGGGCAATTGGACCTGAGTTTGGCGGGCTGTGATCGAACACTTTCAAGATCTTCAGACGTGTGCGGCAGAAAACCTGAAACGAAAAGACATACTCACCGGCATATTGTCCTTGTGGCACGTCACCGCTACCCCTTATAAGAGCAACTTTTTCAGCCTCGAAACAAAAGGATACGAAAGCATGAGCGACGCATGGAACGAAGGGTATTTCACCGACGAAGGCTACACCTACAGCTACAGCCGGGAAATCAATCCTGTCTTCCAGCGCTACTGCTTGTTGTTGCGCGGCTTTGCCACTCTGGAATCCACGCAGGCCTATCACTGCGAGTTGGGCTTTGGCCAAGGCGTTTCGATCAATATCCATGCCGCAGCCAACCCGGGTTCCTGGGTCGGCACCGATTTCACACCCTCACAGGCCGCCCACGCCAGCACCCTCGCCAGCGACTGGAACAGCGACGCGCGACTGTATGACGACAGTTTCGAGCAACTGCTGGCCCGCGATGATCTGCCGCAATTCGACAGCATCAGCCTGCATGGCATCTGGACCTGGGTCAGTCGCGACAACCAGAAACTGATCGTCGAGTTTGCCCGTCGCCATCTCAAACCTGGCGGGATGCTGTACGTCAGCTACAACTGCTTCCCCGGCTGGTCGCCTGCGGCGCCGCTGCGCAATCTGTTCAGCCTGCACGACCGCTTTTCCAAGTCTGCTTCTGCAGGCCCCGATCAACGGATTGATGCTGCCCTGCAATTTTCCGAAGCACTGCTGGCCGCCAACCCCAACTACGCCAGCAGCGTGCCGAACCTCGACGCAAAACTGCAGAGCATCAAAGGGCAGAATCGTCAGTACATCGCCCATGAGTATTTCAATCGCAGCTGGGACTGCATGTATTTCACCGACGTCGTCGATGCCATGGCCCCGGCCAAACTCGACTATGTCACCACCGCCGTGCCGCTGGACTCGGTCGACCCGCTCAACCTCAGGGCCGATGGCATGGACTTCCTGGAAGGGATCGAGCATCCGATCATGCGTGAGCAGGCGCGCGACTATTTCGTCAATCAGAGTTTCCGTCGTGATCTCTACGTACGCGGCGCTACCCGGCTGTCCGCTGCCGAACAGCGCCAAGGCTTGTTCAACACTCGTTTCATCTTGCTGCAAGCCGCAGAAAGCGTCCCTCAACATGTCCGCGGCCCTGCGGGCGAAGCCTCGCTGCAGAGCGAAATCTACGGCCCGGTACTGCTAGCGCTGGCAGCCAACGACTACGCACCGAAAACCTTGCGCCAGTTGGCTGCTGCGGCATCTGCGCTGCCTTATGACGACGTATTGCAGGCCCTCAACGTGTTGATCGGTATGAGTGCCGTGGCACCGTGCCAAAGCGTGGCGGCGGAAAACCAGGTGCGGGCGCGATGCAACGATCTCAACTTGCTGCTCTGTTCGCGCTCGTTGTTGAGCGACAAGATCCAGGTGCTGGCCAGCCCGGTCACCGGCGGCGGCGTCACCGTCAGCCGCTTCGAGCAACTCTTCCTCATTTCGATCAAGCAAGGTCAAACGCACCCGGCAGAATGGGCGCAACTGGCGTGGGCGATCGTCGGCGAACAAGGCGAAGTCCTCGTCAAGGATGGCAAGCCGCTGATGACCGCCGAAGAAAACATCGCTGAGTTCACTGCGCGTGCTCACGTGTTTGCCGAGAAATCACTGGTGATTCTCAAGGCGTTGGGTATTGCTTGATTCGGTGACAAGACGGGTGACGCTCGCTCGCCGTCACCCGGCTTGTTACCGCGAGCGTCTATTGCCTTCGGCTTTTAGCCACTCACAGGCGACAAAGCCGTGCCCGCACAGGTCGCAGTAAAAACCCTCGACCAGTTGCTCAAGGGGCGGGGCTTTCAGGCGCTCGGGCTTGCACTCATCGACGGCGAGTTGATCGAGGCGTTGATAGCCTGCTTTCTCCTCACCGTTGAAGCGTTTTGCGGGGCTGGCTGCACCGATCAGAATGGCTTTAGGCCTCACCTGTTCGGCGGATTTACAGCGAAGACAGGCTTGCATGGTCTTATCGGTCATGACATTTGATTACTCGAAACGACAGCAGCGCCCGCAAATGCGCTATCCATTGCAGCCCGGTCGTAATCCAGCAGCCAGGCATTGTGCCGGTGATAAAGATCACTTAGCAGCGCCTTGTTGGGCCCGACAACATCCATCCCTCGATCGTCGTAAGGGAAAACCATGACGCGATCTGTCAGATTGAAGAGGTACACGGCGCAGTGCAGTGTGGGCTCAATCGCGCCAAAATCTCTGGCCAATGCACACCAGAGAAAAGTCTGCAGTTGGGCCGCAGGCACCGTGAAAGCGATGTTGAGCCAATACTCGGGCTGGTTTTCGTCGAACCAATCCTCTGAATCAATCGGCTCATCCCAAAGCGAGCGCGTTGCAGGTATGTCAATGCCCAGTGTTCGTAGCGTTTGCAACGAAGGCCGATGGGCGAACCGGTTGCTCCCGGAGTGAGTTCGCAAACAAACAACGAGTTCGGAGTGACCGGTGAACACATCACCACAGACGGCCTCTGCCTTGCGCAGGGCCATTAGAAACCTTTCAATCATCCCGCCCGATTCAGCGAGTCCGAAACGCAATCCCTGCGCAACGGAATAAAACAGCGGTCGCGCAAAGGCCTTGCCTGAAAAAATTCGCTCTATTTCATGCTGCAGATTCAATGGGGCTCTTCCTGATGGCTCATGCACCCGGGCCTGACTGACCCGTTTCTGCCGTAACCCTGTATCGGCGCCTCCCCAACCAACTCAAGCCGCTCTGGAAAACCACATTGCTCGTCCCCAGTCATTTGCACTTGGCCAACACCACCTGACACGTACCCGGCGTACCTCCGGAGCGTCCGGCATACCGCATGCAGTTGGCCATGGATTTTTGCCGGGCCACGTTCAAGCTGGAACCCCAGGCGAGACCACCCTCCCCGACCGTCGGCAGCGCTTTTGCGTAGCAACTGTCGCCGACGCCCGAGGGTGGATAGTGTTTGCGGTTTGAACAGCCAGAGGTCAGCGTCAGGCTGATGGCGATCAGGGTCGGCAGGAGCCATAGCGAGCGTCGGCCTGGTGGTGTTCCGATCATCGCAGTTCTCCGTTCAACGCAAGAGGGTTGTGACGTACTGAGTCTAGCCGGTATGAGCGGCGCTCACCCTGCTACCGTTGGTCGGAAAACGGCCCGCACCTGTCAGATCTGACAGGTGCGCTTTTCCTAAATCCCACGTTCAATCACTCCGTCACCTTCCCGACCGGAGTTCGCGCCCATGTCCGCCAACGATCTGCCCGAAAACAG
>NZ_JBYSZA010000029.1:0-75538 GCF_058786735.1 Pseudomonas sp. FW305-7 | reverse complement strand
CATGTGAGAGTAGGTCATCGTCAAGATTAAATTCCGAAACCCCAATTGCGAAAGCAGTTGGGGTTTTGTTTTGCCCGTAGAAAAGTTTTACTCGCGACAGCGAACAAATTTGCACAGTTATTTTCGAATCAGAACACTAGAATAGCCCCACCTTTTTCGGAGTCAGAGCCTTTATGTCAGATCCGGTTGGCGCCCAAGGGCTGTCAGATTTACCGCTGGAAGACTTGGTGGCCTGTCACGAGTGCGACCTGCTGATGCGCAAACCAACACTTGCTCATGGCGAAAAAGCCCTCTGCCCACGCTGCGGTTACGAGCTGTACGCCCATCGCCATAATGTGGTGCAGCGCAGCCTTGCCCTGGTCATCGCCGCATTGCTGTTGTACATCCCGGCAAACTTTTTACCAATCATGCAGCTCAATATTCTCGGACAATCTTCGCAGGATACGGTCTGGAGCGGCGTGCTCGGTCTGTTCAACACTGACATGCAGGGCGTTTCGATCGTCGTATTCCTGTGCAGCATGGCGATACCGCTGCTCAAGTTGCTCTGCCAGTTGTTCGTTTTACTGACAATTCGCTTCAATGTCGGCCGCAGCTATGGTCTGTTGCTCTACCGCATTTACCACCACCTCAGAGATTGGGGGATGCTCGAGGTCTACCTCATGGGCGTGCTGGTGGCGATCGTCAAACTGGCGGACATGGCGGCCATCACCGTCGGCCTCGGCCTGGTGTGTTTCATCGGTTTGTTGTTGGTCCAGGTCTGGCTGGAAGTGGTGATGTCACCGCATCAGATCTGGCAGGCATTATCGGGAGAGGATGCTCATGCGGGCGATTGATGCGGGCATTTTGATTTGTACTGAATGCCACGAATTGAACAGGCAGGAAGAGGGCAGCGACGAACAAACCTGCACCCGCTGTGGGGCTCTCGTTCACCCGCGCCGCCCAAACAGTCTGACCCGAACCTGGGCTTTGCTGATTACCGCGGCAATTATCTACATTCCGGCCAACGTCCTGCCGATCATGACTGTCAGTTCTTTGGGGCAGGGTGATCCGAGCACCATCATGTCCGGGGTGATTCAACTGGTGCAGCACGGGATGATTCCGATTGCCGCCGTGGTGTTCATCGCCAGTATTCTGGTGCCGACCTTCAAACTGGTCGGTATCGCGCTGTTGCTGTTCTCGGTGCAACGACGCCAGCCGCTGTCTGCGCGTCAACGCATCTGGATGTACCGTTTTATCGAGTTCATCGGCCGTTGGTCGATGCTCGATATATTTGTGATCGCCATTCTGGTGGCGGTCGTCAACTTCGGCCGGCTTGCCAGTGTCGAAGCCAATCTTGGCGCCATCGCCTTCGCCACTGTGGTGATTCTGACGATGCTTGCCGCAGTAACTTTCGATCCCCGACTGATTTGGGATAACACGGAGTCGGACGACGACCATGACTGATTTGCCTGTAGCGAAAACCCGACCGGCCTCGAACTGGTCTGCCATTTGGGTACTGCCTTTGATCGCACTGATCATCGGTGGCTGGCTCGGCTGGCGTGCCTACTCCGAAACCGGCATCGAGATCCAGGTGCGCTTCGAAAGCGGTGAAGGCATCCAGGCCAACAAGACCGAGGTCATGTACAAAGGCATGTCGGTCGGTAAGGTCAAAGCGCTCAAACTCGACGATGAGGGCAACTCCAAAGGGGTCATCGCCACCGTCGAGATGAATAAAGATGTCGAGCAATACCTCAAGACCAGCACGCGTTTCTGGCTGGTTAAGCCGAGCGTCACCCTGGCCGGTATTACCGGGCTGGAAACTCTGGTTTCGGGCAACTACGTAGCCATCAGCCCCGGCGAAGGCGAGCCTACGCGCAAGTTCAAGGCGCTGGCCGAAGAACCGCCGCTTTCGGACTCCAAACCTGGCCTGCACCTGACGATCAAGGCTGATCGTCTCGGTTCGCTGAATCGGGGCAGTCCGGTGTTCTACAAGCAGATCAAGGTTGGCCAGATCAAAAGCTACGTGCTTTCGGAAGACCAGAGCACCGTTGAGCTCAAAGTGTTCATCGAGCCGACCTACGCCAAACTGGTGCGCAAACACACGCGATTCTGGAATGCCAGCGGCATCAGCATCGATGCCAACCTGTCCGGCGTAAAAGTGCGCAGCGAGTCGCTCGCCAGTATTGTCGCCGGCGGTATCGCTTTCGCCACGCCGGAGAACCGCAAGGACAGTCCACCGACCGATCCAAGCCTGCCGTTCCGTCTCTACGAAGACTTCGACGCCGCCGCCGCCGGTATTCGCGTGAAGGTCAAACTCAGCGACTTTGAAGGGCTACAGGCCGGGCGCACCCCGGTGATGTACAAAGGCATTCAAGTCGGCAACATGAAAGCGCTGAAAGTCGATCCTGACCTGAACAGCGCCACCGCCGAGCTCACCCTTGATCCATTGGCTGAGGACTATCTGGTCGATGGCACGCAGTTCTGGGTGGTCAAGCCGTCGATTTCCCTGGCCGGTATCACTGGCCTGGAAGCCTTGGTGAAGGGTAACTACATCGCTGTACGCCCGGGCGACAAAGGTGCAGCACCGAAACGCGAATTCGAGGCCCGGCCGAAAGCGCCGCCGCTGGATCTGCGCTCGCCGGGCTTGCACCTGGTGCTGTTCACCGATGTCCTTGGCTCGATCGATGTGGGCAGTCCGATTCTGTACAAACAGGTCAAGGTCGGTTCGGTGCAGAGCTACCAGTTCTCCAAGACCAAGAAGCAATTGGTCATTGGCGTGCACATCGATAAGGAATACGAAAACCTGGTCAACGCTTCGACCCGTTTCTGGAATGTCAGCGGTATCACGCTGACCGGCGGTTTGACTGGCGGCATTCAGGTGAAGAGCGAATCGCTGCAAACGCTGATGGCCGGCGGCATCGCCTTCGAAACGCCGCAAACCAATGCGCCATTGCGCAAACGTATTCCGCGCTTCCGCTTGTTCGCCAACCATGACGAAGCCGATCGCAAAGGCACAGTGGTGACGATCAAGGTTGATCGCGCTGATGGTTTGCGCAGCGGTACCCCGGTGCGCTTCAAAGGCCTGGATGTCGGCAAGATCGAAAGTGTGGATCTGGCGGACGACATGCAATCTGTCTTGCTCACCGCGCGCATCACTGAAGTGCCGGAGAAGATTGCCCGCGTTGGCAGCCAGTTCTGGGTGGTCAAGCCGGAGTTGGGTTTGATGAAGACGTCGAACCTGGAAACGCTGGTGACCGGGCAATACGTCGAAGTGCAACCGGCGGCAAAGAATCTTGGCCCACAGAAGAACTTCGTGGCCTTGGCCAATGCGCCGGAAGTGACCAAGCAAGAGGCGGGGTTGAGTCTGGTTTTGAGCGCTGCCCGTCGCGGCTCGCTGAAACCGGGCGTGCCGGTGACTTACCGTGAAATCACCGTGGGCAAGGTCACCGGTTATGAACTGGGTCAGACTGCCGACCGGGTACTGGTACACATTCTGATCGAGCCGAAGTACGCACCTCTGGTGCGCAGCGGCAGTCGTTTCTGGAATACCAGCGGTGTCGGTTTCGACATCGGCTTGTTCAACGGTTTGACCGTACGCACGGAGTCGCTGGAAACGGCGATTCAGGGCGGTATTGCTTTCGCTACGCCAGATGGCGAGCGCATGGGCAACCCGGCGCGGGCCGAGCAGACATTCCCGTTGTTCGACAAGTTTGAAGATGAGTGGCTGACCTGGGCGCCGAAGATTCCGCTCGGTAAGTAGATCCTGCGGTGTCCGTAAGGATGCCATCGCTGGCAAGCCAGCTCCCACAGTGATCAGTGGTGCACACAGAATTTGTGTACTACGCAAAACCTGTGGGAGCTGGCTTGCCAGCGATGAGTCCCTGAAAATCAGCACAAACCTCAAGCCATAAAAAAGGGCCGCGATCCCATCAGATCGCGGCCCTTTTTTGTCTTCAGCTAAAGCCGATCAAACCTCATCCAGCTCCGGCTCATCCGCTTCCACATTGACGGTCGCCTTCACCACATCATGGCGGCGGATGTATTTCCAGTCTGCCTCATCAATGTAGATCCCCGCCGGGCCACTGCCGCCCTCCAGGTCGATGGCGACACTGGCGCAGACCTGTGGCTTCACACTTGCCAGAATCGGCACGAAGCCCAGTTGCAGACTGGTTTCCAGCAACGCAGCCTGGTTCTTCTCGTCGATATCCGCCGCCTCGTCGAGGTAGTACGGCAGGCGCACACGGCCGGCCAGATCGCGGTCCATCAAGTGCAGCAACAAATACATGTTGGTCAGCGCCTTGATGGTCATGGTCGTACCGTTGGACGCCGCGCCGTCGATGTCCGTGTGGATAACCGGCTGACCGTTGACCTTGGTGATCTCAAATGCCAGTTCGAACAAATCCTTGAGACCGAGCTGGTTGTGGTTCGCCGCCACCAGCCGTGCCAGATATTCCTTGGCCTCTTCGTTCTTGTTGTCCTGCTCGGCGCTTTGGCTGAGGTCGAACACCGACAGGGTTTCGCCTTCTTCGTACTGACCGGCGCTGTGGATGATCTGGTCGATGTGCTTGAGCGCTTCCTTGTTCGGCGCCAGCACAATGCGGAAGCTCTGCAGGTTGGACACCTGACGCTTGTTGATCTCGCGGTTGAACAGCGCCAGTTGGTGCTCGAGGCTGTCGTAGTCGCTGCGGATGTTGCGCAGGGTTCGGGCAATGTCGGTGACGGCCGCGCGGCGGGCTTTGCCCAGCGTCAGCGCTTCGTCGGTACGGTGCGCGTAAGCGTTGATCAGCAGTGACAGACGGCGCTCCATATCGTCTTCGCTGTCGAACTTGGCCACGCCTTTGAGGCGCACCTGCGCGTACAGCGCTTCGATCTGGCCATCGGCACGCAGCAGACCCTGCCAACTGTCCTGATAATCGTTGAGCAGCGGCAGCAGGTTGTCCATCGAATCGTCGACCGGATCCATGAACGGCGTACCGAACGGCAGGTCTGCCGGCAACAGCTGACGACGACGCAGGGCATCGTCGAGGGTGCGTTGCTTGGCTTCCATGTCGGCAATTTGCCGGCCGACCAGTTGCAGCTTGGCCGACAGTTGCTGGACGCGCTCGGTGAACGCATCGCTGGAACGCTTGAGTTCGTCCTGCGCCGCTTCCATCTGCGCCAGTTGCTCGAGCTTGTCGCCTTCTTCGGCGCTCAGCGTTTGAGTACGGCGGAAGTCTTCCAGCGCCTTCTGCGCGTCCAGCACTTGCTGGTACAGCGCTTCGGTCTGGGTCTTGCTCGCGGCACGGTCGGCAGCCACGGCTTGCTGGGTTTTCAGTTGCTTGAGTTCTTTTTCCAGACGCTCTTTCTGATCGCGCAATGCGGCACGGTCGGCCAGCGCTTGCAGAGCCGGCGGCTCGATGTGCGAGATGTCGATCGACAGGCCCGGCACTTCGAAACGCTCGCCCTTGAAGCCATCAAGAATCAGCTCAACCGATTTCACCCACTGGCCATCCTCGTCGAGGGTGATGCCGTGTTCGCCCAGCGGCAGGCTGAACAGCGCACTGTTGAACAGGCGCATCAAACGTTCAACGTCCTGTTGCGAAAACTCTTCGCGCAGACGGGCGTAGCTGTTGTTGTCAGCGTGATCGAGTTGCTGCTTGACCGACTTCAGGCGTTTTTCCAGATCGCGCAGGCGCTCTTCCAGATCCTCCGCACTGAACTGACGCGATTGCGCCAGCGCACCGGCCAGTTCGTCGTGGGCGTCTTTGGCCGCGAGCAATTGTTGCTCCAGCACTTTGACGTCGTCGACCAGCGCGAAGCGGTTCTTCAGCACCGATAACTCGCCGAGCCAGCGCTGGATGCCGGAAATTTCCCGCTCCAGACGCATCAACTCCTGAGTGCCCCCGCGTTGATCGTTTTGCAGGCTGTCCTGCTCGCCACGGTAGTGGTCGGCTTGAATCGTCAGTTCTTCCTTGCGCGCACTGGCGTAGTCCGACCAGGTGCCGAGCAAGGAATCGAGCAGCGGCGACAGGCGATGCAGTTTGCCGCGCAGTACGTCGCGCTGTTTCACGCCGTTGGCCAAGGCTTCAACCAATGGACCGGCAGCGACCAGCGAGTTGTAGTCCTGCTCCATCCGACGCACATCGCGGAAGGCTTCTTCGCACGCGGCGATGTAATCGACGCTGCCGGAACGCAGGCTGTGTTCGAAAGCATCGAGGAACAATTGCTTGAGCTTGGCCGCAGTGATTTCGCGCATGTGCAGCAGGTTGATGAACAGTGCGCGGAACGTTTTCAGGCTCTGCTCGCTGGTGGAGCGCAGCGGGATCAGCGTCAGGTCCAGCGGGATCGACGTGTGACCGCCAACCAGCAATCGACGCAGTTCATCAGGCTTCAGTTCGTAGGCTTTCAGGCCTTCTTTCTCAAGGTTGCTGAACAGCTCTTTCTGGCGCAGGCAGGTGTCGTTCTTCTGGTAATGGGCCAGGTCGAGCTTGCCGGCATAGGCGAAGAACTGGTGACCGAAACCACCACCCGGGCCGCGACCGACCACGCCAATCACGTGTGGGCCGTGCGGCAGGTTCACTTCGACGAGGATGTAACTGGTGTCGGAGGCGAAGTAGAAGCGCCGCGATTGTTCGAGGCTGTACTTGCCGAAACTCATGTCCGACATGCGCGCCAGAATCGGGAACTGCAAGGCGTTGATCGACGCCGATTTACCGAGGTTATTCGCGCCGTAAACCGACAACGGTTCTTCCAGCGGGAACAGACCGAGGCTGTAACCGGCAGTGTTCAAAAGGGCAAAGCGGCGGATGCCGTAGCGTTCCTGGCTCATGCGTCGGACTCCTGTTCTTCGGCAATGGCGCGGGCCAGTGCGTCTTCTTCGCTTTCTTCGTCAAATTCGCTGAGATCGAGCGGATCGTCGGTTTCGAGGAATTTCGCTTCGGCTGCTTCGTCGATCAGCACCGGCGCCGGCAGTGGCAATACGCTGTGCACGCTGGCCGCCAGATCGCGGTCTTGCTGCACCGACAGGCACACGTCGAGGAAGCGGTGCATCGGCGGCAGGAAACGGTAAACGCCGTTTTCTTCGCCAGCGAAACCCAGTTGAGTCATGCGACGCATGATCTTTTCTTCGAGTTCTTCAACCGTTTGCACTTCGGCCTGAATGAACAGGTCGCGGTATTTTTCCAGCAGCGATGGCAACTCTTCGCGGCCGAGGCTACCGCCATCGAGCACGGCGATCGGGTCGCGGCCCTGATCGGCCAGATGCTCGACGAGGATGAAAGTGAACAGCGCCAGACGCTGGGCAGTCTTGTTCACCGCCGCAGCGGCCATGTCCGGCACGAAGTAGTAGAAGCCACGGGTGTCGCAGACCAGTTCAAAACCCAGCGCCTTGAACAGCGTGCGGTACTGATCCTGGAAGTTCGACAGTTGCGCGTACAGCTCCGGGTCGCGGCGGCTGACGTGGTAGCCCTTGAACAACTCGCGGAAAATCGGCGCGAGTTGCGACAGTTCGGAAAGATCAAGATGCATGTGGGATGCTCGCAGAATCCTCGGCGGCGGTGTCGCTGGCCGAGAGCAGGGCGAAGGAGCGCAGGCTGACCTGGTGCTCGTGAGTGTGGTATTCGCGGCGTTCCAGACGCTCGCGCTTGAAACGTTTTTCCCGCGACAGGCGCGAGAACCAGTAAAGCAATTCGTCGGTGGCGCCGTCCGGTTCCTGTTCCAGCAGCCAGGTCATCAGGTCCGGCATCGGCAGGGCTTCTTCGCAACGGTCGACCATCTCGCGCACGGTGCGTGGCGCACGCGGTGCTTCGCCTTTCTGCGTCTTGTGCGCCTTGGGGAATCGCGCCGGTTTCGGCTCGAAACGCGCCAAAGCGTAGACGTAGGCTTCGACCTGACTGGCGCTGCCGAGGAAGGTGCTCTGCGGGCGGGTAAACAGCGGCATCGCCGCTTGCGGCACGGCATCAATGCCTTTGCGGCGAATCGCCGCCAGCGCCAGCGCGGCACCACGGGTCACGGCGTTATGCCGGCGCGCTTCTTCACGCAGTGGCAGCAGCAGTTCGCGGGCATGACGCAAAGTCAACTGGGCGCTGGTTTGCATTTCGAGGATGCGCGCGTGGGTGCGCAGCAGCATGTCGTCATCGACCAGATGGCCGAGGCGTTGCTGTTCGCTGAGCATCTTCAGCAATACCGTTTCGACCTTGCGCACGCCTTGTTCGAAAGCGCCGTCGGCATTCACCAGATCGATCATCGGCTCGACGTATTCATCCCAGGTCGCCAACACTTCAGCGTAACGCTGGCGCAATGGAATTTGCCGGTCGCTGGTCTTGGCCCGTTCAGCCACGGCCACCAGTGCCTGTTCGTCGTTGTCGAGTTTCTTCAGCACGTCACGTACGCGCATGTCGAGCAAGCGCAACTGACGGGCCAGGTCGTGGCCGTCGCGGACGTCGAACGCGTCCTGGATATAACCCGCCAGACGCTCGAGGTGGCGCAGATAGGCTTCGATCTCCAGGCACAGGCCCAAGCGGTGTTCACGACGCAAGTAGGCGAGGAAGTCGTGAATCTGCGCGTTCAGCTCGAATCGGTTCGGGCTTTTCGCCACCGGAATCAGAATATCCAGGCGAATCCACACGTCGAGCAGGCTGGTGATGTCCTGCGGCGTGCTGTCCAGTTGTTGGGCGGCCAGTTGCGTACGCAGTTCGTTGAGGCTCAGGGTGCCTTGGTCGAAGTGCTCGCACAGTGGCTCCAGAAGTGCCCAGTGTTCAGCGAGGGCGCGCAAGACGCGCTTGGGTTCGATCATCGGAATGGCCGGCTGGTTGGCGATTAAAAGCCGCGATTGTACTGCATCACGAAGGCTGCAATTCACTCTCGGGACGGGCTGCTGTTTTTTCCAGGGTAAAGAGCATTGGTCAAGGCTATCGATCAACAGCAAGCGATCTTGAGCGAAGGGCGGTAGAATCAGCGCACTTTCAGTTATCCACAAGTGGCCGACCTTTGCTTATCGAGTCTCGCCGCCGCGCCTATTTGAACGCCATGCAGGTGGTCAATTGGCTGCCGCGCACCGAATTGCCCTTCGCCGCCCCGTCGCGGCCCGAGCTGCTGGACATGCCCGAGCCCGAGATTGAGGTTCCGCTGCTACAGGCATCGCAGGCCGAAGCCCCGGTACAAGCAGCTGTCGCGCGTCCGGCTGAGCGGCCGAAGATCGAAGTGCCGCGCCCTTCGCTGGCCAGCACGCGAACCAACGCCAAACCGGTGGAAGAGGCCGACGAGACACCCGTTGTGGCTAAGCCTGTGCCCGTACCGCCACCGCGTTTCGCTCTGCAATTGCTGCGTGCCGGGCGTTGCCTGCTGCTGGTCGAGTTACCCACAGGCGAGCCGTTCCAGAGCCGCGATCCCGCCTATCTGCTGCTTAAAGACATGCTGCGCGCCGCCGGTCTGCCGGATGCGCCACAAATCGTCGGCGAGCCGGTGCGCTGGCCTTGGCTCAATCGCGGCACCATGGATCAAGGCCCGGAGGCGGCGCGCGACTTCGTCCAGGGTTTCCTTTCGGTACAGATGGAAGCGGCGCCGTGTGCGTGCCTGTGGCTGATCGGCCTGCCGGCGGTGCGCTTTGCCGGTGAGGCGGACGCCGAAGCGTTCAATCGTGAATTGCAGATCGAAGGTCTGGGCTCGGCCTGGGCCATTCCCGGTCTGGAGTTGTTAATGGAAGAGCCACAGCGCAAGGCCGCTGTGTGGCAAGCCATGCGTCGGCTGATGGCGCGCTGGAAACAATCGAATGAGTGAAGCTGTATCGTTCCGCCCGATGACCGAGGCGGACCTGGACGCTGTATTGAAGATCGAATACGCGGCGTACAGCCATCCGTGGACCCGCGGGATTTTTCTCGACGGGCTGGGCAAATACCAGATCTGGCTGATGTTCGAAGGTCAGCAGCAGGTCGGCCACGGCGTGGTGCAGATCATTCTCGATGAGGCGCATCTGCTCAATATCACGGTCAAACCGGAGAATCAGGGGCGCGGGCTGGGGCTGACGTTGCTGGAGCATCTGATGTCGCGGGCGTATGCAGCTGAAGCTCGCGAGTGCTTTCTCGAAGTGCGTGACAGCAATACAGCTGCGTTCAAGTTGTATGAGCGTTATGGCTTCAACGAAATTGGCCGGCGCCGGGATTACTATCCGGCTGTTGGCGGGCGCGAAGACGCCGTGGTCATGGCCTGCACCTTGGTCGATTAAAAAGTTAAAGCATCGCGGGCAAGCCCGCTCCCACAGGTATCGCGTCGAGCACATCATCTGCGTACGACTCCAATCACTGTGGGAGCGGGCTTGCCCGCGATAGCGATCTATCTGAAACGATGATCAGCGGTTGCCATCCAGCGGATCGCGCCGCGCCAGTTCAGCCTCATCCAGACCATTGCCGCCACCGATGTCATCTTCATCGACCAAGCTCAGATCCCAATCCGCCGGATTGTCTTCGCCAGCCTCCTCGGCATCCCGCGCGCCATCTTCATGGATCAGGGTTTCCGGGCTCAAGTCATCGTCGGTCGGTTCATGGTCAGCGGTCGATGCGCCGGTAAGCCCGGCTTCACGCACTCGCTCATCGGGCATCAATTGTTCGCGTTCCCGCTCCGGAATCTCATCGCCAATCTTCGCGCTGGGCTCTTCGTCGTCGAAATCCAGCTCGTGCACCGATCCCATGCGGTCTTCGTTATCATCGATGGGCTCCGGTTGCACAGCATCGTAAGGTCGTCGTGAATCAGTCATGGCAAATCCTCATAGTGTGGGCCTTACTAGGTGGACTCACCCGGCACACGAGAATTCCAACGAAAACACTTGCGATCCTTTCGTGACCCCGACCGACGGTCGTCTGTCAAAGCTGCGCATCTTTCTTGAGGCCTTACATATGCACGACTTACAAGACCTGATTGATAACAACGAGCGTTGGGCTGACGCGATCACCAAGGAAGACCCGGATTTCTTCGCCAAGCTGGCGCGTCAGCAAACGCCTGAGTATCTGTGGATCGGCTGTTCCGACGCACGGGTGCCGGCCAATGAAATCGTCGGCATGTTGCCGGGCGATCTGTTCGTACACCGTAACGTCGCCAACGTGGTGCTGCATACCGACCTCAACTGCCTGTCGGTGATCCAGTACGCGGTGGACGTGCTCAAGGTCAAACACATTCTGGTGACCGGTCACTACGGTTGTGGCGGTGTGCGTGCGTCGATGCAGGACCGTCAGTTCGGCCTTATCGATGGCTGGCTGCGCTCGATCCGCGACCTGTACTACGAAAAGCGCGAGGAACTGGCCAAGTTGCCGACCGAAGAAGAGCAGGTCGATCGTCTGTGCGAACTCAACGTGGTCCAGCAAGTGGCCAACGTTGCCCACACCAGCATCATTCAGAACGCCTGGCATCGTGGGCAGAGCCTGTCGATCCACGGCTGCATCTACGGCATCAAGGATGGCCGCTGGAAAAGCCTGAACACGACCATCAGCGGTTTCGAGCAATTGCCGCCGCAATACCGTTTGCGTCCGGTAGGTGCGTTGTAGCCTGAATCTGAAAGCACTGCTCAACCCAGGCCATGGCCGCGCCAGCGTTGCAGATAATGCTGACCTTCAAGGGTGGGTGGTTCGTTGTAACCGGTGATCCACCCACGGCAGCGCGAAGAACCGCAACCGCAGGCGAACTGGCGCAGCAGTTTGTCTTCGGTGGCGGCGTAATCCATGGTCAGCCGCTCGCCCCTGTGGATATCTTTCAAGGCCCACAGCCAGAGTTCGCTCATGTCGAGAAACACGTTCGGGTCGCAGGCGTGTTCGAGCAATCCACAAAAGCGTGGATCGTAGATATGGATGCCGGTCAGCAGTTGTCGGGTCTGGCGACAGCGGTAGGGCAGCAGTTGTCCCGACACCCGGCACATCCGGCTGGTATGCAGAAATTCCCGGCGCGCCGCGACCCCGGTTGGGGTGGCGTACTCATCGTGGAGGATTTCAAAGTCGGCGAAGGAGGGAAAGCCCAGCCGTACGGGTAACCCTGCGAACGGGTAAATGCCCTCGGTATCGTGAGGGACGGATCCTGCAAACGCGTGGGTATTCATAACAATCCTTGTTGGAAGATGCTGCGACTTCCTTGCACTGACGTCCTGTCAGTTCTGCAACATGGCTGTTTGGATCCAATCCTGTCGTAAAAACTATCGCCACGTCTACTGTCAGATCTGACAGGCGAAATAGACGCTTTCCCGTGTCAGTGATGACTGACACGGGAATGGTGCTTGAGCGGTTACAGGTGCGGAGCGGGCACCGCGGTGTCTGGCATCGGCGCCTTCAGCTGCTGCAGTTGCGCTTTGATCGGCGTGGTCGCGCATTTGGCGGCGGCCTGTTCCGGCGTCAGGTTGCGGATTGAGGTGTAGAACAGCTCGCAGGTTTTCGCTTTTTGCGTGACTTGCCAGGTCTGCGTGCAGTTGTTGAGGGTGGCCTGCGCGTTGCTGCCTGGTCTGCTGCCCATATCGGCTTGCCAGCAGGCAGCGCTCAAATCCTGCCCCATGACTTTCAGGCCGGCGGCGTCAGCCTTGGCCTGTGCATCGTCGCCGGTATAGCTTTTCGGGTCGGCGGCGTACCAGATGTAACTCGGATGGTTCGATCCCAGCACCGGCACGTTCACGCCCGCGCTCGGGCTGATGGTCGCCAGGCCCAGTACGCTGACCGTTGGCCCGTATTGCTGCTTGATCCAGTTGCGTACCGGCGCGCCGAAAGCCACCATCGGCAGTGTCTTGCCGCTGGAGGTTTGGCTGAATTGTTTGACCAGCGTGGTCTGGTAGTCCTTGAAGTAGTCATAAACGCCTTCCAGATCACTGCCGGCGCTGGCCGGCGCGGCGATCGGCGCTATGTCGATGATGGTCTGATAGGCCGGGGTCTGCTCGGCGGGAATGCCATTGACCGTCAACAGCGTGGCCCACCGGTCGGTGGTGTTCGAGCGCAGATAATCCTGAGCCTGGGTCAGCGAGTAATCCGGCGGGAAGTGCAGCAATTCGACACTTTTGCGATTTTCCAGGGCCATGCCCAACGGCAGGAACAGATACCAGCTGTACGCCCATTTGCCGTCGGCGTTGAGTTTGCTGGCGCCGGCGTAAGCGAGATCACCGGCATCGAGCAGCGCGGACAGCGGTTTGTCGTAACCGGCCGGCACACCGCTGATTTCGGCGTAGAGCTGGTCGTTATCGTTTTTCACCAGCACTTTGGCATTGGCATAACCGTCGCGTTGCACGCTCTGGCTCAGGTAATGCGCGACGGTCTGCTCCAGCGTCCAGTTGCGAAAGCAGATCACGCTGCAGTTGTTGGGGTAGGCGAAGAGGCGCGTGACGCGTTCGGTGCTGCCCAGTTTCAAGTCGACATCGGCGTGGGCGGCCGCGCTCAGTGTGAGCGCGGCGAGTGCCAGTGCTGTGGGGGCCAGTGTTGTGGGAATCAGTCCTGCGAGTTTGAACATGCTCAGATCCTTTTCAGCGTGGTTCCCCGCGGGGCGGGGGGCGCCTCATAGTGGATCAGCCGTGTTGCACAGAAAAGCCGTCATTCACAGAAATTTTGCGCCACACCGCAGAACGCGTCCTCAGGCCCGAAAATGCAGGGCGTTGGTCAGATCGCCCATGGGTTTCTGGCCACGGGCTATCATCGCCTCGTCACGCTGCTTGAGGCCGTTGAGGGTCTCAAGCTGGAACACTCGGGTGATCAACCGCAGGATCGACGCCGTGTCGTAAATCGTGTGATCCACCGTGCCCTTGCGCGCAAACGGTGACACCACCAAAGCCGGCACCCGCGATCCCGGGCCCCAGCGGTCGCCCTTGGGCGGCGCGACGTGGTCCCACCAGCCGCCGTTTTCGTCGACCGTGACGATCACCACCATGTTTTTCCACTGCGGACTTTCGCGCAGTACCTTCAGCGCACGGACGATATGCCGGTCACCGGAGGCGACATCGGCGTAACCGGCGTGCATGTTCAGGTTGCCCTGCGGTTTGTAGAAGCTCACGGCCGGTAGCTTGCCGGCCTCGGCGTCGGCGAAAAACCTGTTGGTACTCGACTCGTCACCCAAACCGGCGTCGCGCAGGCGTTTATTGCGCTCGTCCGGGTTTTCCGGGCCTTGCTGCTTGAAGTAGTTGAACGGCTGATGGTGATACTGAAAGTTCGGAATCTTGGGAATGCCACCGGAGTCCTTGTATTGCTCCAGCGTTGCCTGCCATGCCCCGGCGTACCAGGCCCAATCGATGTTCTTCTTCGACAGTTTGTCGCCGATGTGTTCGTGGGTCTGCGGCACCATGACGTTGGGCAGGTCCGGTTTGGAATACGCCGGGCGCTCCGGGTCGCGAATCCAGGTGGGCCAGTAGGGCGGGGCGAGGGTGTTGACGCCAAAACCGTCCGGGGTCAGCGCACTCGGGCCGAACTGCGGCGGGCCGGTCATGGCGCTGGCCGGTGACTGTTCCAGCGGCTTGAGTCGCGAGTCGGCCGGATCAGCACTTTGCAGGGTGGCGATCTGCGACTTGGCCACTGAGTTGGCCGCATCCGGATAAAACGGCGCGGTGGCGCTGATCAGGTATTGGTGATTGAGGAATGAGCCACCGAAGGCGCCCTGGAAAAAGTTGTCGCACAGCACGAACTCCTGCGCGACATCCCACAGGCGCAGGGAATAGCGGCTCTGGGCGTAGTGGCCCATGGTCAAGCCACCGGAGTCGGCCCAGGCGACGAAGCCATCGTTCTTGCCGCCATTGATCTGCATTTGGTTCTGATAGAACACGTGCCACAAGTCGCGGGTCACCAGGCCGAACGGCAAGTCTTCGCCGTTCGGGCCTTTGAGGGCGAATGGCGCGTTGGGCAGGTTTTCCTGAAACTGTGTGGCGCTGGGGTAAGTCACGCCATCAAGGGTTTGCGGGCCGATCTGCAGCACACCGCCCCAGACCGGAGGCAGGGTTTGCAGCAGCGAGCCGTCGCGATCACGTTGTTGATAGTCGCCGGGCTTGAGCGCGGTCAGCGGCTTTTCGACACCGGGGAAATCACCGAACAGGTTATTGAAACTGCGGTTCTCGGCGTAGATCACCACCACGGTTTTCACCTGATCGCGCAGGGCTTTGTCCAGCTCGGCGGGCGTCAGCGGGCGCTCGGCCGGTTTACCCGGTTGATCGCTGGCGCTGCCACACCCGGCCAGCGTGGCACCGACACCGAGCACCGCGACGCCACCGAGGAAGCGGCGGCGACTGGTGTCGGTGGGGGTTTCGGATTCAGGTGCGTCAGTGCCATCTGTTTCGTCTTTCATCTGTCAGCCCGCTCAGCTTAATTGTTTCAGTATGTTTCGGGCGGACGCTAACAAGTGAATATGACGGCTAGGTGACAGTGTGTCGGCTCGCGGTATACCTAGCCGGGCATGAGCGAGTTGAGCGAGTAACCTAGCCGGCTGGCGGCCGTAATCGCCGTCATGACGACCAGAACCACCAATTGCAAAGGACTGAAATGCGCCCAATGCAGCGCTGTCAGCCATGGGCGCCGGCTGCTGAGTTCCGGGTCGAGCGAACCGATACGCCGTTTATGCACCAGGCCGATCAGCATCACTGTGACGTAAGTCAGTGCCCCGAGCGGCCCGAGCAACAGAGAAAACAGCAGCACCATGACCACCTGTGGCACCCC
Organism: Pseudomonas sp. FW305-7; assembly: GCF_058786735.1. NCBI lineage: Bacteria > Pseudomonadati > Pseudomonadota > Gammaproteobacteria > Pseudomonadales > Pseudomonadaceae > Pseudomonas > Pseudomonas sp. FW305-7. Next base: position 59,933 of record NZ_JBYSZA010000029.1, on the reverse strand, counting down.
GTGACGTATTACCAGCCAGCGGGTGTCAGGGTTCCATTGGCGTGGAATCAGTCCTTCGGTAAGCCATAGATCCGCAACGATCACGTGGGATGTAAGCACTACCCACCAACTCAGTGCAAAGCGGAAAAACCATACGGGTACGCAGGCAAATATCATCGGAATGAAGATAAGGTTTGCGGCTGTTCTGTTCTCTAAGCCCAGATAGAACAGGCTCAGCGCCAACGCGATGGCGGCCCACACCCGTACCCAGGTTTCGGCGGCGATGGGGCGTGGAAAAAAGCGCCGCCAGTAAAAGGCGTCGGCGTAGGGCAATCGTGCGAGCAGTGCCGGGAAACGCCACGTGAGTTTTTCCGACAGATCGTGGCAGGCCTGCCATTCATTCTGACCAAACCCGTCGATGAGTTTCTTCTGTTGTCTGGGCTTCATCGGATTGATCAGCATATGCGCCGCTTGCACGTCGGCAGCCCAGGTGCGATCGCTCTCAGCCTTGGTCCGCAGATTGTCGTAGAAGCTTTCCTGATTGCAGCGTTCGATCAACGTGTCCCAAAGCCAGTTCGGTTGCGGGTGCAGGCCTTTGTTGTGATCCCAGCCGAACAGTTGGCCGATGCGGTCGAACAGCGGCACGCTCCACTCGCTGTCATTGAGCAAGTGCAGCAGGGTTTGCTGCCATTGTTCGCGGCGATCGAAAACCTGCAGCCACGGTTGGGCACTGTAGCGTTTGAGCACGTTGAGGAATTCGCGCTCGCTCTGGCTTTCCAGCAGCGCTTGCAGGGTGTTTCGGTAATCGGCCATCAGGCTCTCGGCGAGCCCGTCACGCTGACGATCATTCATCAGCACGTCTTGCCACGGCCCCAACCATCCCAGTTGCTCGACGGCCCAGTGCAGCACCGGAGCGCGCAGCTGCGGCTGTTCAAAACACAGTTGCAGTAACAGCCTTTCGAACGCCTTGGCGCAGCCTTGCTGTTGCGCCTGATCCCAACGCTCGTCGAGGTTGTCTGGCGACAGGCCTTCGAGCAGTTGCTGTGCGGCTTGCGTTTCAACAGCGTGCGCATCTACATGCCTGTCCGCGGCCATGGGCTCGACACGTAGAACCTCGTCCTTTTCGGGCGGCACGAACGGCTCCGGGGCGGCCGGGCTGACGGGCGGAAACTCAGGGGCGGCAACATCCCATGGCTGGTTTTGCAGGTGGCTGTGTTTGTTTGCCAGCGCAGCATCGAGTGCCAGCGCGGCAAAAGTGCTGGAGGCCGTGGCCACGGCGACGTCTTCTTCGTCCGCAGGCTCAGCGTTTTCAAGGCGCCACCGGGCAATCGCCAACGCTTGTTCGTAGGCTTCGCGCAAACGCTGGAAACCCTCGGCATCCTCATCGGGGCGGAAGGTTTTCAGCAGACGCGCATAGGCGCGTTTGATGTCGCGGGCTTCAGCGTCATCGTGCAGGTGCAGCACCGACCAGCAATCCATGGCCAAGCTCCTTATTGCCACGGAGTGCGATCAAGTTCGCTCAGGCGTCGGCTCAAGTCGGTGCGCACTTCACGGATCTGGCGTTCATCCTGAGAGTCGAGCGCGATCTGGAATTGCTTGGCCCAATCGCCCATCAGATCACGCATATCGCCCAGGCTTTCCTGATAGAGGCGCTCCAGACGCGCACTCAACAGCGTGTTGACCTGCTGCTCGCGCGGATGAATTTTCAGCTGTGCCAGGTTCTGCAGGCGTTGCTGGATCTCCTCGGGCGAGAGCACGCCCGGGTTGTTCTCGATGACCAGCGAATGCTGTTGCCCGGTCAGGGGAATCTTTACCTGGGCTTCGAGCAGACCGTTGTTGTCGTAGGTGAAACGCACATCGAGAGCGACTTCGCCGGCCTTGCGTTTCGGCACCTTGATGTCCAGTTCGCCGAGTGCCACGTTGTCTTTGACCAGGCGGCTTTCGCCCTGAAAGATGCGCACGACCACCTGTTCCTGATTGTCGTGCAGGGTGTACACGGTTTTCACCCGGCTGACCGGGACAATGCTGTTGCGCTCGATGATCGGCAGGTAATGGCCGCTCTCATAGTTACGGCCGACCTGTGTGGAGGTCTCTATGCCCAGGGTGTAGGAGCAGACATCGGTCAGCACCACTTCTTCCAGCGCTGCAGCGCGAGCCTTGAGTGCCGCTTGAATCGCCGCGCCCTGTGCCACGACCTGATCCGGGTCGAGGGTGATCGACGGGAAGCGGCCGAACAGCCCGGCAGCGAGTTTACGCACCAGCGGCATGCGCGTGGTGCCGCCGACTAACAAAATTTCGTCCAGATCGCTGACGCGGATGCGCGCATCGCGCAGCGCCCGCTCAATCGGCGCACGCAGGCGTTCGAGCAGCGGCATGTACAGCGTTGCCAACTGTTGCTGGGTGATGGTTTGCGTCCACTGCCGCTCACCGAGCTGCAAGCGGAATTCGGCGCTGTCGTCCTGGCCCAGCGCCTTGCGCACGCGTTCGGCCTCGCGACGCAGCGGCTGGATGACGCTGCTGCGCTCAGGGAAGTCGGCGGCCGAACGGTGCTGGCTGATGAAGTGCTCCAGCAGCACCGTGTCGAAGTCTTCGCCACCGAGGAAGTTGTCACCGGCGCTGGCGCGCACTTCCATGACCCCTTCGAACAGCTCCAGAATCGACACGTCGAACGTGCCGCCACCAAGGTCGAAGACCAGGAACGAAGTTTCCTTGTCGCGCTGGTGCAGTCCATAGGCGAGGGCAGCGGCGGTTGGTTCGTTGATCAGCTTCTCGACCTTCAGCCCGGCCAGTTCGCCGGCGATGCGCGTGGCTTTGCGTTGAGCGTCGCTGAAGTAGGCCGGGACGCTGATCACGGCTTCGGTGACGGTTTCGCCATAGGCGCGTTCAACGTCTTCTTTCAGACTCTTGAGCACCAGCGCGGACAGCTCTTCCGGGCGAAACGCCTTGTCGGCCAGATACGTTTGCGTGGCGCTGCCCATGTGGCGCTTGAACAGCGACGCGGTCAGGCGCGGATGCGTGTGCAGACGTTCGCGCGCCGCCTGACCCACCAGAATCCGGCCCTGATCATCCAGGCCGACAACGCTCGGTGTCAGGAACTGACCCAGGGCATTGGGCACCAACTCGGTGGCATCGCCACGCCAGACGGCGACCAGGCTGTTGGTGGTTCCCAGGTCAATCCCTACGATCATTGCAACGAACTCCCTTTGCGCTTGGTAAAAAATGGAAACATTTATGGGCGCGCAGAATATTACCGAGGGAGCGATGCGGTAAAGCAGGATGATGGCTCTGAGCCATTATTTGCGACAGGCAGCCCGACACAGGGCTGTTTCAGGAGAAAAGTGTGGGGCGCGGCCATCATGACTGCGCCCCGCTTGGGTTAAGGCATCACTGGCGGCGTATACGCCAGCGTCGTCCCCAACGCCCACAGCAACAGCAGCACCAGCGGCGTGTGCACCAGCAATTGCACAAAGGAGAATCCGATCAGGTCTCGCGCTTTCAGCCCGAGTACGCCGAGCAGCGGCAGCATGTAGAACGGGTTAATCAGGTTCGGCAGCGCTTCGGCCGCGTTGTAGATCTGCACTGCCCAGCCGAGGTGGTACTGCAGATCATTGGCGACCTGCATCACGTACGGCGCCTCGATAATCCACTTGCCGCCACCGGATGGAATGAAGAAACCGAGAATCGCCGAGTACACGCCCATCAACAGTGCATAAGTGTCGTGGGAGGCGATGCTGACGAAGAACGTTGAGATGTGGTGCGCCAGGGTTTGCGCGTCCGTGCCTTTGACCGTGGTCATCAGCGCGGCGATCGAGCCGTACAGCGGGAACTGGATCAGTACGCCGGTCGTGGTGGGCACCGCGCGGGCCACCGCATCGAGAAAGCTGCGCGGGCGCCAGTGCAATAGCGCGCCGAGCATAATGAACAGGAAGTTGTAGGTGTTAAGTCCGGAAATCGCGGTGATCGCCGGTTTAGTCGAGAACTCGTGGAACAGCCATCCCGCCGCCAGCAGTACCAGCACGATGATCAGCAGCGGACTGTGTTCCAGCCACTCTCCCGGCCGCGTGCGCGGTTGCAGCGGCGGCAGGTTGAAGGCCGGGTCGATGCCGCAGGCCTTGGCATCACGCGCGGAGTTCGGCCCGGGGGCGGTGGCGTAGGCGATGATGATCGAGATCACGATCAGCGCCAGCAACATCACGCCGGACTGCCAGAGGAAAATCGTTTCGGTGAACGGAATCACCCCGGTGATCGACAGGATCGACGGCGGCAGGCTGGCGGGATTGGCCTGCAACTGCGCGGCCGACGATGACAGGCCCAGCGCCCACACCGCACCAAGGCCCAAATAGGCAGCGGCTCCGGCGGCGCGATAATCCATTTTCAGATCGGTGCGGCGGGCGAGGGCGCGTACCAGCAGACCGCCGAACACCAGCGACAGGCCCCAGTTGAGCAACGACGCGACCATCGAAATCAGCGCGACCCAGGCCACGGCGGAGCGGCCGTTTTTCGGGATGCGTGCCAGACGATCAATCAGTTTGACCGCGGGTGGCGAGCTGGCGACCACATAACCGCCGATCACCACGAAAGCCATCTGCATGGTGAACGGGATCAGGCTCCAGAACCCGTCACCGAAAGCCATGGCGGCGTCGGTGGGTTTGGCGCCCATGGCCAGTGTTGCCAGCGCAACGATAATGACGGCCAACGCGGCGAATACCCAGGAATCGGGAAACCAGCGTTCGGCAAAGCTTGAACAGCGCAAGGCAAAGCGCGCAGAGCGGCTATCTTCGATATCAACGGCCACGGGAGTACCTCGGATTTTTATGGTTATTGTGGTCTTGCGGACGAATCACACATCCCCCCGTAGGAGTGAGCCTGCTCGCGATGGCGTCGAGTCAGTCGATACACCTGTTGAATGTAAAAACGCTATCGCGAGCAGGCTCACTCCTACAGGGTTTTGACTGTGGGATTCGCCAAGTCTCAACAGTAATTCAACTGCCAATGCTTTGTGAGCAGCTTTTGCAAAACCGGGACTATGGTCTAACGGGTTGTCCATCCGGCCATTTGCGTAGACCATGGGCGCCTTGGTTTTTTGCCTGCCAGAGTTCTTTGCCATGACTGCCCAAACCACGGCCAAACCTGCGCCGTTCAGCCGCTCCGACTACAAGACCCTCGGCCTTGCGGCCCTTGGCGGGGCGCTGGAGATTTACGATTTCATCATTTTCGTGTTCTTCGCCCTGACCCTCAGCCAGTTGTTCTTCCCGCCGGAAATGCCCGAATGGCTGCGCCTGCTGCAAAGCTTCGGAATTTTCGTCACCGGTTATCTGGCGCGACCGCTGGGTGGAATTCTGATGGCGCATTTCGCTGATCGCCTCGGGCGCAAGAAAGTCTTCAGCCTGAGCATCCTGATGATGGCGCTGCCGTGCCTGCTGATCGGGATCATGCCGACGTATGCCCAGATCGGCTATTTCGCGCCGCTGCTATTGCTGGCGCTGCGCATCCTGCAAGGTGCGGCGGTCGGTGGTGAAGTGCCGAGCGCCTGGGTGTTTGTCGCTGAACACGCGCCGACCGGGCATCGCGGTTATGCCTTGGGCTTTTTGCAGGCCGGACTGACCTTCGGTTACCTGATCGGCGCGCTGACCGCGACGTTCCTCGCGCAAGTCTTCACCCCGGCGGAAATCCTCGATTACGCCTGGCGCTATCCGTTCCTGCTGGGTGGCGTGTTCGGCGTGATCGGCGTCTATCTGCGCCGCTGGCTCAGTGAAACCCCGGTGTTCATGGCCATGGAAGCGCAGCGTGAAGCCCGGGTCGAACTGCCGCTGCGCACGGTGCTGCGCGAGCATCGGCTGGCGATGTTGCCGGCAATGTTGCTGACCTGCGTACTGACTTCGGCGGTGGTGGTGTTTGTGGTCATCACCCCGACCATGATGCAGAAAACCTTCGGCATGACCGCCAGCCACACCTTTGCCCTGAGCGCCTTGGGCATCGTTTTCCTCAATATCGGTTGCGTGATCGCCGGTCTCTTGGTCGATCGCATCGGTGCCTGGCGCACGGTCATGCTCTATAGCTTGCTGCTGCCGCTGGGCATCGCCGTGCTTTACGGCTGCTTGATCATGGGTGGTGATTGGGTCGGTCTGGCCTACGCCGTGGCCGGTCTGGCGTGTGGTGTTGTCGGTGCGGTGCCGTCGGTGATGGTCGGTTTGTTCCCGGCGCGCATTCGCGTATCGGGCATCTCCTTCACCTACAACATTGCCTACGCCGCGTGGGCGAGTATCACCCCGCTTTTGTTGATCGGTCTGATGCCGTGGAGTCCATGGATCTGCGTAATGTTCTGCGCGGTGATGGGCGTGGTGGGCATTCTCAGTGCGGCTTATTTCGGTTCGAAAATGCCGCGTACGGGGCAGTGTCAGGTGGCCGGGACTGCCTGAGCGCAATGGGCCCGAACTATTTTTGACTGATGAGTCTCAAGTGCTCTTCAGAAATGGTTTTCAAGGCCGATGGTTAGGCTGCATACCCGCTTTCTACCTGCCATCGGTGCTTTCCCATGTTCAACAAACGCTTGAAGCAAGAGCTGGCCGCTCTTCGTGAAGAACTCTCCAGCCTTCTGCAAGTGAAGGAAAGCCTGGAAAGCGAGATGCTGGTGCTGACCCTTGAGCCGGACGGTCGGATTCAGTCGGTCAACCAGAACTTCCTCACCGAGATGCTCTACAAGAGCCATGACCTGATTGGCCGTGCGCTTGAAGACATCGTGCCGGTTCACGTCAAATCCGACGAGTTCTACCGCCGCTTCAAGAGCGCCATGGGCCGAGGCGAGCATTTCGCCGGGGCCGTGCGCCTGTTGCGTGGTAATGGCGAAGAGGCCTGGCTGCGTTCGATCGCCCAGCCTGTGCGCTCTTCCGATGGACGCATCAAGCACATCTCGATCTTCTCCAGTGACCTGACCCGCACCATCGAAGCGTCCCGCGAGCACGAAAACCTGATCGGCGCACTGGTGCGTTCCACCGCGTTGATCGAGTTCGACCTCAACGGTAACGTGCTGAGCGCCAACGAGCGCTTCCTTAGTGGCATGGGTTATAGCCTGGCGCAGATCAAGGGCAAACATCACCGTATGTTCTGCACACCCGAGGAGTACAACAGCGCCGAGTACCAGAACTTCTGGCGCCGCTTGAACAACGGCGAATTCGTGGCCGAGCGCTTCAAGCGAGTCGACAGCCATGGTCGTACGGTGTGGCTGGAGGCGTCCTACAACCCGGTGGTCGATGCCAACAACAAACTGTACAAAGTGGTGAAGTTCGCCACGGTAATCACCGATCAGGTCAACCGCGAACAAGCCGTTGCCGATGCGGCCAGCATTGCCTACAGCACCTCGCAACAAACTGACAGCACGGCGCAGCGTGGCACTACCGTGGTGACCGAAGCGGTCAACGTGATGCGCGACTTGTCGCGGCACATGCAGGCCGCCGGTGAAGGCATCGAAGCGCTGAACGAGCAATCGCTGGTGATCGGCACCATCGTCAAAACCATCAGCGGAATTGCCGAACAGACCAACCTGCTGGCGCTCAACGCCGCGATTGAAGCCGCCCGTGCAGGCGAGCAGGGCCGCGGGTTTGCGGTGGTGGCCGACGAAGTGCGGCAACTGGCGTCACGCACCAGCCAGGCGACCGAAGAGATTGTAGGTGTCGTGCGGCAGAACCAGGAAATGGCGCGTAACGCCGTGGCGCTGATGACCGACGGCAAGCTGCAGGCCGAGCAAGGGCTGGCGCTGGCGGCGGAGGCCGGTACGGTGATCGTCGAGATTCAGGATGGCGCGCAGAAAGTCGTGAATGCCGTCGGCCAGTTCGCCAATCAACTGTCCCACTGACCTGCACTAAACCTTGTAGGAGTGAGCCTGCTCGCGATAGCGGTGTATCAGTCAGCACAAATGTTGAATGTAAGACCGTGATCGCGAGCAGGCTCACTCCTACAGGTCACCGGTGGCGCTACAATCTGTTCCTTTTCCCCGGAGCAGATCCCCATGAGCGACTCTCACCGCCGCCCGGTTCCCCTGAACAAAGCCTATCGCCTGCTCAATCACGGGCCGACCGTTCTGGTCAGCGCCGCCCACGATGGCCAGCGCAACATAATGGCTGCCGCGTGGGCGATGCCGCTGGATTTCGAACCACCGAAAGTTGCCGTCGTACTCGACAAATCCACCTGGACCCGGCAGTTGCTCGAAGCCTCCGGCACCTTCGTGCTCAATGTGCCGTGCGTCGATCAGGCCGACATCGTGCAGACCGTCGGCAATACGTCGGGCCTGGAAATCAGCCAAAGTCAGGGTCAGGACAAGTTTCAGGCGTACGGGTTGAAAACCTTTAACGGTGAACTCGTCGAGGCGCCGCTGCTCAACGGCTGCGTCGCCTGGCTCGAATGCCGCTTGCTGCCGGAGCCGCGCAATCATGAGCAATACGACCTGTTCCTCGCCGAAGTCATTGCCGCCCATGCCGATGAGCGTGTGTTCAGCGAAGGGCGCTGGCATTTCGAAGGGCATGATGGTTTGCGCACCTTGCACCATGTCGCGGGCGGGCATTTTCTGAAGATTGGCGATTCGGTGGACGGCAAGACCCTCGATGTTTGAATTTCGTTGATGGAAAACCTTCAACGGATGTAGCAAGGTAGGGACCTTGTCGAACCAATCAGGCACGTGTCCCATGGACCTTTCCGTTACCGGTTATCTCGCTCCGTTACTGTCGCTGGCGTTGTTGTGGACGGTTGCCGTAGTCACGCCCGGTCCCAACTTCTTCAATATTGCTCAGCTCGCGGCCAGTCAGTCTCGTCGACATGGTGTGGTGGCGGCACTGGGTGTGGCGACCGGCACGGTACTGTGGGGGCTGGCCGGCGGTTTGGGCATCAAGACGCTGTTCAGCGCTGCACCGACGTTGTATCTGGGCTTCAAGATTGCCGGCGGTTGCTACCTGATCTATCTAGGTCTCAAGCAGTTCCGGCGCAAGGCTGCGCTTGTCCCCGGTGCGGCGGATGTTGCGAAACAAACGTATCTGGGTGTTTATAGCCGCGGCTTTCTCGGCAACATGACCAACCCGAAATCGGCACTGTTCGTCGCGACAATTTTTGCTACCGCCATGCCGGCCCATGTGCCGCCGTTGCTGCTGGCACTAGCGGTGATGACCATGGCGACGCTGTCGTTCAGTTGGTATTGCAGCGTGGCACTGTTTTTCGCCAGCCGACGGGTAGCCGGTGTTTACGAGCGGTCACGTCAATGGCTGGATCGTCTGGCGGGCGGTTGCTATCTGTTGTTTGGTGCGCATTTGGTGGCCAATCGCTGAGGCCGCTTCTGCGGCCTCGGCAACTGCCTCAATCTTTCAACGGGATGTACAACTCGACCACGCTGCGCGGGTCCATCGGGCCGAAAAAGCGCTCGCCGCAATACTCGAACTCGATCCCTTCGGCGGGTGTCATGCCGGCGGCAGGCAGCCATTCGCTGTAGGCGGCGCGGAAGGTTTCCGGCAGCGTCGTGACGGTGCCGTGGTGTTCGACGCGAGCGTACCGACGAGCAGGTATCTGCAATTCGACCATACCCGAAACCAGTGGCGCATCGAGCCCCACCGGCAGGCCGGCGATGTAGCGCCATTGGCCGTCCTCCAGTGGCTGGCACACGCCGAACGTGCCGAGCGGTTCGTGCAGTCGGTCAATTTCCTCTTCTCGCGGCACAAAGCGCTGCCACATCTCGGCGATAGTGCCTGCGTCGTCCTGCTGCCAGGTCATGCCCATGATGCGCAGGGCCGGGTAGTCGACCCGTTCGGGTATTTGCATGGCCGGCAACGGACGATCCGGTTGTGCAAGATAACGGGTCAATTGTCCCAAGACGTTTTCACTGCGCTGGATATCGGCCTTCAATTGTTGCGCATGCTGTTCGAGCGCTTCACGCAGATTGATCACACTGTCCAGCCCGCCGTTGGCGGCCAGTGCACGAATCTCTTCCAGCGGCAGACCCAATTGTTTAAGCCAGATGATCCGCCCGAGCGTAACGATCTGTTCCGGCCGGTAATAGCGATAGCCGTTGTCGCGCCCGGTGGCCGCCGGGCTGAACACACCGATGCTGTCGTAGTGGCGCAAAGTCTTGGTGGTGAGCCCGTGGCAGCGGGCCATTTGTCCGATGGTAAGCATGAAACCTCTCCTTTTGGCTGCTTGGGCTCAACGGTAAAGCTTGCCCCAAGGGCAAGCTCAATCCCCCAACGCTTCCCCTTCACGCCGTGGATCCGCGCCACCGGCCAGTGACGCATTCCCCTGCGCATCCTTGACCCGCACGATCGCCTGGGTGCCGCTGGTCATGTCGATTTCATTCAGCGCATGCCCTTTTTCCTTCAACGCCTGAATCAGTACCGGGCTGAACTGGCCCTGTTCCAGTTCGGTCGGGCCGTTGCGGCTGCCGAAGTTGGGCAGGCTGATGGCGCTTTGCGGGTCGAGGTTCCAGTCGAGCAGGCCGACGGTGGTTTTCGCCACGTATTCGATGATTTGCGAACCGCCGGGAGAACCGACCGTTGCGACGAACTCGCCGCTGTGGCGATCGAAGATCAGCGTCGGCGCCATCGACGAGCGTGGGCGTTTGCCCGGTTCCACGCGGTTGGCGACTTTCTGCCCGTTCTCTTCGGGGATGAACGAGAAGTCGGTCATCTGGTTGTTCAGCAGAAAGCCCTGAACCATCAGGTGCGAGCCGAACGCGGCTTCGATGGTGGTGGTCATCGACACAGCGCCGCCGAGGTCATCCACCGCGACGACTTGCGAGGTGGAGATGCGCAGCGGCGAGCGGTCCGGGGCGTAGGCCACTTGCACGCCCGGCGGTGTGCCCGGTTTGGCGCTGCCCATGCTGCGTTCGCCGATCAGGCTGGCGCGGCTGGCGAGGTAGCCTGGATCGACCAGGCCTTTGACCGGCACGGGCACGAAGTCGGTATCGGCGACGTATTGCGCGCGGTCGGCGTAGGCCAGACGTTCGGCTTCGGCGATCAGATGCACGGCTTGCGGATCGGGTTCGATGCCGGCCGGTTTGTCGGTTTTCAACGGTTTGAGCGGTGTCAGTGAAAGACGTGGATCACGGGTTTCCAGTGCTTGCAAGGTGCCGAGGATCTGCGCCACGGCGATCCCGCCCGACGACGGCGGCGGCATGCCGCAGACCTGCCAGCGTTTGTAATCGGTGCACAGCGGTGCGCGTTCTTTGGCTTTGTAACCTTGAAGATCATTCAGCGAAAGGCTGCCGGGGTTGGCGTGGCCCTGAACCTTGGCGACGATTTCCTCGGCAATCGGGCCTTTGTACAACGCGTCCGGGCCTTCGTTGGCGATGCGTTTGAGCACCGCAGCCAGCGCCGGGTTTTGCAGACGCGTGCCGACGGCTTTGACGCTGCCATCGGCGTTGAGGAAGTATTTCGCCATCTCTGGCGACTTGCGGATCACCGGGTCTGATTCCAGCAGCGAATGCAAACGCGGGGAGATGGCAAAGCCTTGCTCGGACAGTTTGATTGCCGGCTCAAACAGCTTCGCCCATGGCAGTCGCCCATGTTGTTTATGCGCCATCTCCAGCGCACGCAACACGCCCGGCGTACCGACCGAACGACCGCCGATCTGTGCCTGCGGGAACGACATCGGTTGGCCGTCAGCTTGCAGGAACAGCTTCTCGGTGGCGCCGGCCGGAGCGGTTTCGCGACCGTCATAAGTGCGCACCTGTTTGCCGTCCCACAGCACGATCATCGCGCCGCCACCGATCCCGGAAGATTGCGGCTCGACCAGCGTCAGCACCGCTTGCATCGCAATCGCCGCATCAATCGCCGAACCGCCCTGACGCAGCATCTCCCGACCGGCTTCAGCGGCGAGCGGGTTGGCAGCAGCGGCCATGTGTTTGCTGGCGTGGCGGGTTTGCAGATCGGTGCGGTAACCGGAGGCCGCTTCCGGAGCCAGTGGCAAGGTCGAGGAGGGCGGGGCGTTGCACGCGGTGAGGGTCAGGGCGCTGATGATCAGCGTCAGGGCTGGCAGGCGAAAGCGGCTCAAGGGCAAGGCTGAAAACACGCGGGCTCTCCGTCCGTGGGATAAAAGTCTGAGGGACTTTATCGACCGACTGTGTAGGACGCAAACCGCTGATATGTTTCTCCTTCATGCCTTGGCGAGTTTTCTGTAGGGTCGGTGGCAATTGATTGACTACGAACATCCCCTTGTAGGAGTGAGCCTGCTCGCGATAGCGCTGGACCAGTCAGCATTGATGCTGAATGTAATTGCGCGATCGCGAGCAGGCTCACTCCTACAGTTCAAAGGCATAAAAATCACAAGAGGCCAAGAATGCACAGCGAGTTCCCCACCGAATCCAGCTACCGCGACCAACGCCAACAGTTTCTGGCCGCCGCCAATGCCGCCGGTGCCACGCTCACCTCCTACGCGCATCCGCGCTGCGGGCCATTCGGTGAACCGCTGAGCACCGACGTCGCCGTGCTCGGCGATCCGCAGGCCAAGCGTCGGCTGGTTGCGCTCAGCGGTACGCACGGAGTCGAGGGCTATTACGGCTCGGACTGTCAGATCGAATGGCTGAAAACCTTCAAGCCCGGTTCGCTGCCCAAGGATGTCGCGGTGGTGATGGTGCACCTGATCAACCCATGGGGTACGGCGTGGCTGCGGCGGGTGAACGAAGACAACATCGACCTCAACCGCAATCACCTCGACTTCACCGGGCCTCTCCCAGAAAACCGCGCTTACGCCGCACTGCATGAAATCTACGCGTGCAGCGACTTGAACGGCCCCGAGCGACAACGCGCCGATGCCTTGCTCGATGCGCAGATCAACGAGTGCGGCTGGCCGGCGGTGATGTCGATTGTCGAGGGCGGTCAGCACAGCCATCCCGATGGATTGTTCTATGGTGGTCGCGCGCCGAGCTGGTCGAATCGCACGCTGCATCAAATCATCGATGCGCATGTGGCTGGCGCTGAAACCGTAATGTGCTTCGACCTGCACACCGGGGCAGGGGAGTACGGGCATCCGATGTTGCTGACCATCACCCAAGCGCCTTATCCGGCACTCGCACAGGCTCAGGCGATTTATGGCCCATGGCTTTACACGCTGCACACCGGCGCCGACACCTTGAGCGAAACCGGTGTGGCAGCGACGGCTACCGGGTACACCTCGCAGGCGCTGCTCAATGCGTTGCCGGGCGTGCAACTGATGCCGTTTGTGATCGAGTGCGGGACGTTTCCGGGGCCGGAGGTGCATCGGCATTTACGCGATGACCACTGGTTGCATCTGCATGGCGATCCGCTGGACGCGACGGGGAGGGGGATCAAGTTGAATCTGCTGGAGCAGTTTTATCCGGCGGATCCGGATTGGCGGGCGATGGTGGGGCTGCGGACTCGGCAGATCTGGGTGAAGGGGTTGTTAGCCCTGTCGACAGAGAAACCTGAGTAGATCAGGCATAGCCTTGAGGTGAGGAGCTTTATCTCCTCGCCTCAAATTCGGTGATTATCTCGAGGTGTAAATTAGCAATTATTGCTTAAACCCAAGCAATCCATTCGCGACGCGCCATTCTTTCACTGTCGCCGTGATGCCTTCAGGGGAGCATTGCGCCTCATCCTCTGGCCAATAGATCAAGTCAGTGCCTGCGGGATGTTCGGCCAGTTCACTGAAGTTATCTAACATATCCGCCAGCACTGTCTCTGACGTACCGTCTGTGTTTGAGATGAATATTTTCTGCAGCAGATAAATAAATTGCTCTTCCCTACAGTCAGAAATTTTCTTGGCCAAGTTGTTACTCCCGCTAAAAAATAAGTAAGTTCTTGGCGTGCTAACCCGTAATTTTTCGAAGTCGAGGAAACCTGCTCAGGTCCGGGCTGTTGATCGGGCGACGCGTCTCTATAATCCGGCGAGTTGTTAAGCACCCTTGAACCCTGGCGACCCCTGCGCCGCTCGCCAGTCTTTCACAATTCGCGTTACACCCTCGGGGGGAGTTATCCGCTCCAGATTCCGATAGTAGATCAGGTCCGAACCTGCTGGGTGCTCGCTGATTTTCTAGAAGTGCAACAGCAGCATGTCAGCACGATCATCGTTTTCAGTTTCTTCATCTTCCTTGGCGAGTTCTTCCAGCCGCGCGACGAACTCTGCCTCGGAAAATACTGCTTTTGGTAAAAGGAGGGAGCATATTTTGCGTTCGATAACTATTGCTTGAAACCCGGAAGTCCATTCGCAGCACGCCATTCTTTCACGGTTTCGGTGATGCCTTTCGCAGAGTCATCGGCATCTTCGGCCGGATAGAAAATCAAATCGGATCTTTCGGGATGTCCGCAAATAGAATTGAAGTGAAATACGAGTCTGCTTTCTTCCTTTTCGGTTTCACCGTTTCCCATGATGCGCTCAAGCAGCTCAATGAACTCTTGTTCCGTGTAATCCGAGAAGCTGCTTTTGATAAATGGATCGTTCAGATTGTCACCTTGTCCTTGATCCGACTCTGGATAGGGTGAGCCCCCGGCCTGTGTGCATAATCCACTGTCAGCTTGACTATATTCAGGTGTTTCCACCGCTGAACCCTGGTAAACCCTGCGCGGCTCGCCATTCCTTTACAGTCTTGGTGATGCCCTCGGCAGAGCTGTCTGCTGTTGGCTCGGGATAAAAAATTAAATCGGTTCCATCCGGGTGGGCAGTAACCTTCCTGAACTGTGCCAGCAACTCACCAAACTCTGCGTCTGAGCCACTCTTATTGGCGGTCCCGTATCTTTTCGATGAAACAGATAAACTCGGCTTCTGTGTAGCTGGATATTTTTGCCACGATTTTTTCTGTGGGCAGGAAATTCACTGCTTGAAGCCAGGCAGTCCATTCGCGGCGCGCCACCTTTTCACGGTTTCAATGATTCCTTCGTTGGAATTATCTGCCCCATCTTCTGGGTAGTAGATCAAGTCCGTTCCATCTGGATGTTCAGTGATGGTGCAAAAGCGGGTTAACAGCGGGTCGAGAACTTCATCGGAAGCGTTTTTGTTGGCGGCTCGAATCTCTTGCAGAAAGCTTAGAAACTCTGCTTCGGTATAGTCAGAAAGACGGCTTTTCATTGAGTTATTTCCGATGAATATCTGCGTGGTTTTTTGGCGTGTTGATCCGCAAATTGTCTACGTGATAAACCTCGCCGCCCTTTGAAATTGGATCGACATGATGAATTTCAAAGGAGCCTTTTGAACCATTGGAATCCCTGTAGCGGGCCTTTGGCGCATTGCCATTCTGCATCCGTTCAATATTGTCCGGGATGAATTGGCTGCGCAAATCTGGATCATTCACAACCTCAGTCCAAAACGCCTTTCTGAAGGCATCAAAGCTTGAAAACTCCCGCCCCCTGAGCCTATCCGCAATCCGTGTCGGAATCGGCGCACCGATCCCCGTTCCCGCCCCAGCAAGCCATATCCCCGACACATCCTCCCCAACCCCCGTCACCGAACCCGGCGTCAATCTGGCCGGTTTCGAAAACACCACATACAGCGACTTCAACCCGGTCTCTGCCGGGAACACGAGAATACAATCCTCGGCAGTAATGTCCTCGCCGGGCAGGCCTTCTATCTGGCTATCAGTGTTCTCAGGTATCGGGTGAACAAGGATCGTGTTCAGTTGCTCGCCGTGTTCGGGATAGACCAGCGGCGGCATTGATCCCAGTGGCCCGCGTTGCGGCGTCCACAGAATCGTGATGCCGTTGAGCTTGGCCTCCATGGCGGTCTTGTCGCTGTTCCAATCGACTTTGACGGTACGCACCGAGTCATCGCCCGAGGCGCCGGAGTGGATGCCGTAAATCTGCATGGCGCCTTCGGCATCACGCCGGAACTGGAAGCGCACGCGAGTGCTGGCGCGGGTCATGCTGCGTAGTTGGTCATCGGTGTGCAGCGTGCCGTCGCCCATTCGGGTCGGCAGCATCCCGAGGACGAACACACTGGCCGGCCCGCCCGCGCCGCGAATGGCCCAGTTGAGGCGTTGTTGCAGAATCCCGCCGCCGGCCAAGCGGCCCAAGGCCAGATCGGCACCTATCGCGGTCGCGACAGCGGTGCTGGCGGAGGGAAAGAGCATGGCACCCGCGACCATGATCTTGCCGAAGTTGGCAGCGGACTCGGGCACCGTGCCGGCGTCCGTTCGGCACCAGTTTCCCGGCGTGCAGGACTTGGCGAACACCTGATCTTCGCGGGGCCTGGGCGTTGGCCATTCATCCTTTTCGATGTACACCGGCTCCGGCG
Source organism: Pseudomonas sp. FW305-7 (assembly GCF_058786735.1). NCBI lineage: Bacteria > Pseudomonadati > Pseudomonadota > Gammaproteobacteria > Pseudomonadales > Pseudomonadaceae > Pseudomonas > Pseudomonas sp. FW305-7. The sequence goes on along the minus strand of NZ_JBYSZA010000029.1, from coordinate 43,739 downwards.
GGGGAGGCGGATTCCAAGCGGCCCATGAGCCGTTCCTTCTCGGACGTTTCCAAGGCCAGTCTTCATCGAAGAGAGATTTGAATCGAGCCATGACAACTCCCTGTATGGCTTTGAATCGAGCCAGGGAAGCTTGTCGGTCAGTCGGGATTTCGGGCAAACCGATGGGGTGAGTTTCAGGCGCCTGGATTTACGAAAAATCCGATTCGTACCTTGATCGAAGCCGTTTCCTACGGCGCTCTCTCAACCTGTTGATGGGCGATTGATCCGGATGAACCAGCGGTATTTCGGGCTTGTAGTCTTTCGGTTTGGATGGCGGGGCAGTCTGCATTTCTCCTACAGAATTTTCAGGTCGACAACTTACGCACCGCTGCCTGAGGATGGTTTCTGTTGTTTTTTCCAGGATGGATTTCAGATGAAAAGGATGAGTTCGTTGCCATTCAACTCTATTTGCAGTCGGCCATTGTCATGAGCATTTCCAATGAGGATCGCGATTTTCTGGTGGCGATGGGCAGTCGCATTGCTCACTTACGCACCGTGCACGAGATCACACAGACTCGGTTTGCACGGGCTTTAGGTCTTTCCCGGCAGACCTTTCAGGGCTACGAGGAGGGCACGCGCAGCATGCCGGTCACGACGCTGGTGAAGATGGCATTTGCGCTTCGCGTGCCTGTTGAAGACCTGCTCGGGGTGCCCTCGTACACGGAGAAGCCCAGACGCAGTTTGACCTCGACGTGGTATCGACGGTTGCAGTCGATCAATGAGCTTTCGAAGGTTCAACAGAAGGTTATTGCGCAGATCTCGACGCCCTGATCGCACAGGCAGCGACCAAAACGAGCGACGAAGAAAAAGAAGTTTGAAGTAATCCAAAGAACGCGGAACCAAGGTGCACCAATACCTTGGACAAACAGATTGAAGAGGCTTTTCTCGAGGCATAAAAAAACGGCCTACCTTTCGGTAAGCCGTTTTTAGTACTTGGTGGCTACACAGGGACTTGAACCCCGGACCCCAGCATTATGAATGCTATGCTCTAACCAACTGAGCTATGTAGCCAAGTGGCGCGCATTATTCCCCTGAAATGGAAAAGCGTCAAGCGTAAATTTAAAATTTTTTCTACGCTTTCAACCGTTTATCAAAATTACTGGCTCAGCAGGGGCGAAGGACAGCGCTGGAACCAGCGGCTGGCCTGTTCATAAGCGTGCGCCAGTTGCAGAACCGCGAAGTCCGCCTGATGCCGGCCGATGATCTGCAACCCCATCGGCAACCCCTGTGCATTGAAGCCGGCCTGAACGCTCGCCACCGGGCAACCGGATAACGTGCCGGGGATGACCACCTCCATCCAGCGGTGATACGTGTCCATCGCCACGCCTTCAATCGACGTCGGCCACGGCTGGGTTTTATCGAACGGGAAGACCTGGGCGCTGGGCAGCAACAGGTAATCGTAGCGTTCGAACAGTCGGGAAATCGCCCGATACCAATCACTGCGCACCACCGAGGCGGCGAACACTTCGCTGGCCGAAAGCTTCAGACCGTTTTCCACTTCCCAGATCGCTTCCGGTTTCAACAACGCGCGTTTCTGCGGATCGGCATAGGTTGCGCCCAAAGACCCGGCGACCATCCAGTGCCGCAACGTGCGCCAACTGCTCCACAGCCGCTCAGGCGCGAAGCCCGGCTCAACCGACTCAACGTGGCAGCCGAGGCTTTCAAAATCGGCAAAGGTCTTCTGACACAGCGACAGCACGCCGCTCTCCATCGGCAGATAACCGCTGAAATCCCCCAGCCAACCCATCCGCGTGCCTTTGAAATCCCGCTCCAACGGCGCCGCAAACGCCTCACCGGATTCAGCAATGGACAGTGGCGCCCGCGCATCGCCACCAGCCTGCACCGACAGCAGCAACGCCGCATCCCTCACGCTGCGCGCCATCGGCCCTTCGTAACCCAACTGATCGAAAAACAGATCAGCACTGTCATCAAACGGCACGCGTCCCTGCGACGGACGAAAACCAAAGATGTTGTTGAACGCCGCCGGATTGCGCAGCGAACCCATCATGTCGCTGCCATCCGCCACCGGCACCAGATGCATCGCCAGTGCGGCCGCCGCGCCACCGCTACTGCCACCAGCGGTTTTGCCCGGGTCAAAAGCGCAGCCAGTGGCACCAAACAACGGGTTGTAGCTTTGCGAACCGAGGCCGAATTCCGGGGTGTTGGTCTTGCCGATAATGATTGCGCCGGCAGTCTTGATTCGCTCGACCATGATGCCGTCGCGCTCGGGCACAAAATCCTTGTACAGCGGCGAACCCAGCGTGGTGCGAATGCCTTGGGTCAGCGACAGATCCTTGATCGCATGAGGCAAGCCATGCATCCAGCCACGGTATTCGCCACGCGCCAGTTCGGCATCGCGTTCATCGGCCTGAGCCAGCAGATGTTCCGATGACTGCAGGCTGATCAGCGCATTCACCAGCGGATTGAAACGTTCGATATGGGCAAAGTAAGTCTGCATCACCTCCCGGCAGGAAACCTGGCGCAGGCGGATGCGTTCGGCGAGTTCATGGGCCTGCAACAGGACCAGTTCGCTGATGTTATTAGCGTTCATTGCAAGCGGCCTTTCAGACGGCTGGAAAAACGCCCCGCCAGTGTGACGGGGCGATAGAGATCAACGCATCAGGTTGGTCCAGAGACGATCAGCGAGACGGATCGCGCCTTCGCCGCAAGTCTTGCTGAACACCACGTTGGTGCCCTCGGGGATGTGCAGTTCCGGCGCATCCTTGAGCGCTGCATCGAGGAACGGTTCGACGCCTTTGATCGGGCTCTGGTGCTTGAGGAAGTTCTGCGTCATTGCCGAGTTTTCCGGTTGGCTGAGGAAGGCGATGAACGCCTTGGCATTCGCCGGATTCTTGCTGCCGGCGGGGATGACCATGTTGTCGACCCAGGCCAGCACGCCTTCTTTCGGGTAGAGGTATTTCAGCGTCGGTTTCATCTCGCGGGCGCGCATTGACGAACCGCCCCAGAACATCGACATGTCGATTTCACCCGAAGCGAGGTTCTCGCGAATCGAACCGGCCTTGGAGCTGTAGGTTTTCACGAACGGCTTCTGCGCCTTGAGCAGCGTCAGCACTTGCTGCATCTGTTTTGGGTCTTCGCTGCACAGCGGAATGTTCAGATAGAGGCTGGCCATGTCGACCATGTCGCTGACCGAATCGAACATGTTGATGCGCCCCTGCAACTCGGCTGGCGGCTCATACAAAACCTTGTAGCTGTCGGCCGGGCCATTGTAGCGAGCGGAGTCCAGCACGACGCTGGTGGTGCCCCAGATGAACGGCACCGAATACGCACCTTCCGGGTCCCAGCTCGGTTTTTTCAGGTTATCCACAACGCTGGCGTAGTAGGGCTCTTTGACCGGGTCGAAGCGCTCCAGCAGGTTTTCCTTGATCAGGATCGGGATGAACTGGTGCGACGGAATCGCCACGTCATAACCGGCGCCGCCCTGTTTCAATTTCGCCAACAAAGTCTCGTTGGAGTCGTAGGAATCGACGGTGACTTCGATGCCGGTCTGCTTCTGGAACTTGGCGAGAATCTCCGGCGAAAAGTAGCCGCTCCAGCTCACCACGTTGAGTTTCTCGGCGGCCTGAACACTCGCGGCCATGCTCAGCGGCAATGTCAGGAACAACGAAGTGCCGACGCTTTTTATCCACTTGCTCATGCTATTTCCCCACAGGTAGTAGAAGGTTCAGGCGTTCTTTTTGCCCAACAGGTAAGAGAGGCTGACGAACAGCACCGAGACGCCGAGGATCAGCGTCGACACGGCGTTGACGTCGGGTGTCACACCCATGCGCAGCAGGCCGAAAATGAAAATCGGCAGGGTCGTGGTGCCGGCCTGCGAGACCATCATCGAGATCACGAAGTTATCCAGCGAGACGATGAAGGCCAGCATCAGCCCGGAGAAAATCCCCGGCATCAGCAGCGGCAAAGTCACTTTGCGAAAGGTTCGCCACGGGCCGGCGTAGAGGTCGGCCGAGGCTTGCTCCAGCGACAGGTCCATGTCGTTCAGCCGCGCACGAATCGGCAGGTAGGCGAAGGGAATGCAGAACACCGTATGCGCGATGATCAGGTTGCCGTAACCCAGGGACAGACCGATGGTTGAGAACAATGCGAGCGTCGCCACACCGACGACAATTTCCGGCAGCACCAGCGGCAACATGATCGCGCCCATCGACAATTGCAGGCCCTTGAACTTGGCCCCGCGCGAGGTGCCGAGGGCGGCGAGGGTGGCAATCGCCGTGGCGATCATGCTCGCGCACACCGCGATCAACAGGCTGTTGCCAGCGGCCTGGCGCAAGGCCTGATTGGCGAACGCGGCGCGGTACCAGTCGAGGCTGAAACCGGTCCACACCGTCGCCGACTGGTTGGCGTTGAACGAGAACACCACCAACACCACGATCGGTGCGTACAGGTACAGATAGAACAAAAAACTGAAGCCGCCGAAGCCGGGGAAGTCCTGCACACCCAGCCCTTTGCGTTTGAATAGCGTGAGCATTACGCACCTCCTTTGGCGATGCGCTGGCGCTCGGCGCGCAGGGCATACACGGTCAGCACCAGCATCACGGCGGCCATCAGCACCAGCGACAACGCCGCACCAAACGGCCAGTTACGCGCATCGCTGAACTGCCGGAAGATCAGGTTGCCGAGCATCATTCGGGTGCCGCCACCGAGCAGTTCCGGGGCGATCATCGCGCCCAGGCACGGCACAAAGGTGAGGATGGCACCGGCCAGAATCCCCGGTTTGGCGATTGGCAAAACCACTTTGCGTAACGTGCGCACACGTCCGGCGTAGAGATCCTGCGCCGCTTCGAGCAGGCGGATATCCATCTTTTCCAGCGTCGCGTAAATCGGCAGCACCACGAACGGCGCGTAGGTGTAAACCAGCCCCAGCAGTACCGCGCCGTCGGTGTAGAGCAACTGCAACGGTTCGTGAATAACGCCCAGGCCCATCAGGCTGTTGTTGATCACTCCGGTGTTACGCAGCAGCAAAATCCACGCATACGTACGGATCAACAGGTTGGCCCAGAACGGCACGGTGATCAGAAAGATCAACAAGCCACGCCGATGCGCCGGCTGCATGGCCAGCCACACCGCCACCGGAAAACCGATCAGCAGCGTGATGATCGTGGTCAGTCCGGCAATGCCGATCGAGCGCAGGGCGATGATCAGATACGAATCGGCAAACGCGAGGCCGTCGTCCAGTTGCCGCTCGAACAGCAGCGAGGTGTAAGCGTCACTGCTGAAGACTTTGTTGACCCCGCCGTAGGGGTTGGCCTCCATCAGCGAATAGCCGATGACGATCAGAATCGGCACCAGCAGAAACAGGCCGATGGCGATCAGCGCCGGGCTGACGCCGAGGAAACTCTGGAAGGCTTTGCGGCGTTCCAGCGTGTTGGCAATCGGTAAGGCGTGCATGGCAATTCCTCCGGCTCAATCGTGCAGGACGCTGGCGCTTCCCCGGTCGAACAACAGACCGGCCTGAGAACCGACGGCAAAGCGCAGGCTCTGGTCGACGCAATTGGGCGTACGCACGGTGAGGCGCGAACCGTCGCTGAGGCTGACCTGATATTGCAGGTCGGTGCCGAGGTAGATCTGCGCCTCGATCCGGCACGGCAATGCGGCCTCGGTGGTTGCCGCTACCAGATGCAGGCGCTCGGGGCGTACCGACAAGGTGACGTTGGCGCCGACCTGTACATCGCTGCATGGTTGAGCGGGCAATGGATGACCCGCCGGCCCGGCGAACCACGCCTGACCGTCTTCCACGCGAGTGACGGTGCCTTCGATGAAATTGGTTTCGCCAATGAAGTCGGCGACGAAGCGATTGCGCGGCCGTTCGTAGATGTCCTCCGGCCGCCCGACCTGCTGCACTTCGCCTTCGGACAACACGGCGATGCGATCGGACATGGTCAGCGCTTCTTCCTGGTCGTGGGTGACGAAGATGAAGGTGATGCCGGTCTTGGCCTGAATGGTTTTCAACTCTTCGCGCATGGCCTGACGCAGCTTGAGATCGAGCGCGGAGAGCGGTTCATCGAGCAGCAACACTTTCGGATGCGGCGCCAAGGCGCGGGCGAGGGCGACACGTTGTTGCTGGCCGCCGGACAGCTGTGCCGGTTTTCGATTGGCGAAACGCTCCATCTGCACCAGCGCCAACATCTCGCGGACGCGCTCGGCGATCTGCGCTTTGGTGAGGACTTTGCCCATCGGGTGCGATTCCAGGCCGAAAGCGAGGTTCTCGGCGATGGTCATGTGCGGGAACAGCGCGTAATGCTGAAACACCGTGTTGACCGGGCGCTGGAACGGCGGGCGATCAGCGATGTTTTCGCCGTAGAGCAGGATCTCGCCTTCTGTGGGAAATTCGAAACCGGCGATCATCCGCAGCAGCGTGGTCTTGCCGCAGCCGGACGGGCCGAGAAGGGTGAAGAATTCGTTGTCGCGGATGTCCAGGTCGATGCTTTTCAGCGCCACCGGACCTGTGTGCGGATCACCGTAAACCTTGCGCACTGAGCGGATCGAGACCGCCAGCGTTTGCAGCGAATGCAGGGCATTCATGCGTTACCTCCGATTCCCCCATCGCCTGCGACTCGCTATGAAAAAGCGCCGCCGTCGGGCCATGGATATTATTTTTTTGGGCAGGATCGAGATTGCGTTCGGGTGTGAAACCAGCTGTTTTTTTGTTCTGCTGTGGCTCGATTATCAGCCAGGGGTTGCGCGGCGCGACACTTCAATTTAAACATGGCAGGTGTTAGTTAATTTAACAGCCCAAGGTGCCAGGAATCATGCCCGACCACCGTTTGCCACCGCTCAACGCGGTGCGTGCCTTTGATGCGGCAGCCCGGTTGGGCAGCTATGTCGAAGCCTCGAAAGCCCTGCACGTGACCCAGCCTGCGATTGGCCGGCATGTGAAATTGCTTGAGGACTGGTTGGGCATTCAACTGTTCGAGCGCACCTCGCGCGGGGTCAACCTGACGCCGGCGGGGGAGAAGTACCACCGCAAGATCAGCGCGGCGTTGCAGTTGATCATCGAGGCCGGCAAGGAAGCCCGGCCGAAAGACGCCGAGCGCTGGTTGCGGATCATGGTGGTACCGGGGTTTGCCAAGCGCTGGTTGATGCCACGCATCGAAGCGCTGCGCCATCTGCGCCCGGGATTGAAACTGGCGATCGAGCCGAATTCGACCTTCACCGAAGTGGATGGCAAAAGCGCGGATCTCGGCATCGTCTATGGCCTCGACGGGCAGTACGCCGACTCACGGGAAGCGCTGATTTGTCCGCGAGTTTTTCCGATCTGCACCCCGGCGTATCTGGCCAGCATCGCCCCCATCAACAGCCCGGCCGATCTGGTCAGACACGAACTGATCCACGTCGATGACGGCGAATGGTGGAACCTGTGGTTCGCCGCCCACGACCTCGATATCCATCTCAATTCCGACATGCTCTACGTCAACAATGACCACGCGCTATCAGTCGCCGAGAGCGGGCAAGGCATCGCGCTGGCCAACGAGGTGCTGGTGCGCCATGAACTCGCCAGCGGCAAACTGGTGCGCGCGGTAGACGCTCAGGTGAAGCTGGAAAGCTATCGGGTACTCACGCCGTCCGCCGAACTCTCGGCGGACGTGGCGTGGTTTATTCAATGGCTCAAGGCCGAACTGGAAACGGATTTCCCCGAGGCCGTGATCAATTGAGGCGGAAGCGCGCGGTGTTGTCACTCAGTGCCTTGCTGCCCTGGCTCAGCGTGTCCGCTGCAAGGTTTACCGCACGTGCGCCTTCGAGCAAACGCACAGCGGCTTGATCGACCTGCTGGATATTGCCGCTGACTTCATCAGCAGTGCTCGCCTGTTCTTCAACCGCCGTGGCGATCTGCGCGAGGGTGTCGGTGACGCTTTGCACCGCGCTGGCGATTTCGCCCAAACGCTCACCGAGGCCGGTGACCGACTCGGCATCGGTTTGCGCCTGACCGCACGCGGCTTCCATCAAACTCACCGCTTCGTTGACCGTGGCGCGCAAGCTGTCGACGGTGCCGGCGATCTGCGCAGTGGACGATTGCGTGCGCTGCGACAGACTGCGCACCTCATCAGCCACCACAGCAAAGCCGCGACCCTGCTCACCGGCGCGTGCCGCTTCAATCGCTGCGTTGAGCGCGAGCAGGTTGGTCTGTTCGGCGACACCGCGAATGGTGTCGACCACCAGTTGAATCTGCTGGCCTTGCTCGCTGACCCGGCCTAGTGCGGCTGCGGTGTCGTTCAAGCGTTGGTTGAGTTGCTGAATACTCGCCGTGGTGCGCTGGCTGTCGCGGCTGCTGTCAGCGGCGATACGCCGAGTGTGCTGAGCGCTGCCGGACGCCTGTTCGCAGCTTTGCGCCACGCCTTGCGAGGTGGCGGCCAATTGCGTGGCGGCAGCGGCGATCTGGCTGATCTGCAACTGTTGCGCTTCAACTTCGCCGAGAGCGCCGCTGGAGTGTTCGTTAAGGCTGCGCACCGCGTTGCTCAGTTGCGAGGTCTCGTGATCGACGCCAAGCATGCTTGTGCGCAGTTGCACCACGGCAACGTTGAGCGCGTTGCTGATCGCCGCCAATTCGTCGCGACCCACCACCGGCACTTGCAGGCTCAGATTGCCGTCACGCAAGGCTTCGGCAAGCACGGTAATGCCGCTGGCGCTGCGGCGGATCGAGGCTTGCAGGCAGATGAACAAGTACAGCGCTGCCAGCAACAGGCAGCCGAAGATTGCCGCGACGAGGATGAACTGGCGGATCGCCGAGTTGTGGTAGGCGTCGAGTCGCTGATCCAGTGATACCAGCGATTGCTGGCGCAGTGAGGCGAGGTCAGCCAGCAGGGCGTCGAGGCTGCGTTCGAAGTCTTCCGGTTTGAGATTGATGCTGCCGCCGAACACGCCGTCATCAAGGACCTTCAAACCGCTGTCGAGGTGTTTCAGGCTGTCGTGGTATTGGCTGGCCCAGGATTGCTGGTCTTTCGGCAGGCGCGCTTCGAGCAGCGTGGCGGTTTTGACCAGTTGCTCGCGGGCATCGCCGATACGGCTGCGCAGGTCGCGCAATTGCAAACGGCTTTGCAAGGTGAATTGGCCGGAGACGACCGAGGCTTGCCCTACGGCGGCGAGTCGGCCGACGCGTTCGATCAGGTCCGGCGCGTGTTGCGTGGAAATCTGCGTCAGCAGATAGGTTTCCAGCCATGGTGCGAGGGTCAGGCGATTGTCCATGACGATCTGCTCGCGCAACGCTTGCAGGGCGCTGAGGGCGTTGGTGAAGCGGTCGTAGCCATCCGGCCACCAACCGACAGCGCTGAGGCTTTTCGAGTCCAGGCCGTTGAGTGCGCTTTGCAGCGCCTGATAGCGGGCCAGGGTTTCGCCTTCGGCACCTTCGTGTTTCAACGCGTTGCCCAAGTCCGTGGTGGCTTGCAGCACTGCCGGTTGTACCGCGTCGAACGCACCCATGGCGGCGAGCGTGGCCGGTGTCGGCTGACGATTGGTTTCCGTGGCACGCCAGCGGGCGGCGCGGTCGCGTTGCGCGGCGAGCAGGTTGTCCAGCGCATCGAGGGCGAGCAACTGCCGCACGCCGGCACGTTCGCCGGATATCAGACTGAGCTTGTCACGATAGTCCTGGCCGATCATCAACAGGCTGCCGGCCAATGGCAGGATAAACAGCAGAAACAACAGCTGGAATTTACGCGCGAAACCAAACCGCCCCAGCAATTTGATCCCCGGTGAAAGGAAAGCCTGCATGCCCCATGACTCCTCTGGACACCACGCACCATCGGCGTGCATCGCGGTCGTTCGACGTTGATGTTGTGCCCTGCTAAAAGGCCTCGAAAGTTCACTCTCGCCCGCTCTGTAGGCCGGCTCTGTAGCGAAACTTCCCATTGTCGGTTGCCTTTGTAAGGCGCCCGCGTTCAAGGGATGAAGCAAGGCAAGATTCAGACCATGGCGTTGCGCTATCACTTTGCAGTCGACGATCAGTCAGTTAGTTAGCTGGCTAAGGGGATGGCGCTGGCGCACCGAAAAATGGCACATTGGCGCACCTGCCTGCGTGCACCCATCTGTTGTCCGGAAACTTCCATGTCTACCAGCAACGTTCAGACCGCCGCTGCCTCGGCGCCCGCTGCTCCGCAAAGCAGCCCACTGGTGATGCGTATCATCGGCGCCGTAGCGCTGGCGCATTTGATCAATGACCTGATTCAGTCGGTGTTGCCGTCGATCTACCCGATGCTCAAGGCCAAATACGATCTGAGCTTTACTCAAGTCGGCCTGATCACCTTGACCTTTCAACTGACCGCGTCGCTGTTGCAGCCGTGGGTCGGTTATCACACTGACCGGCATCCGAAACCGTGGCTGTTGCCGGTAGGCTCGATTTGCACGCTGATTGGCATCGTGATGATGTCGGTGGTCGGCAGCTTTCCAATGATTCTGCTGGCGGCGGCGCTGATCGGTATCGGCTCCTCGACCTTTCACCCCGAGGCCTCGCGGATTGCGCGCCTGGCTTCGGGCGGACGCTTTGGTCTGGCGCAATCGACGTTCCAGGTCGGCGGTAACGCCGGCTCCGCGTTTGGCCCTTTGCTGGCGGCGGCGATCATCATTCCGTTCGGTCAGGGCAATGTGGCGTGGTTTGGCTTGTTCGCGGTGTTTTCGCTGTTCGTGCTGTACCGCATCAGTCGCTGGTACGCCCATCACCTCAACCTGTTCAAGCTCAAGGCCGGCCAGGCAGCGACTCATGGTTTGTCGAAGGGCAGGGTGACCAGTGCGTTGGTGGTGCTGGGGCTGTTGGTGTTCTCCAAGTATTTCTACATGGCCAGCCTCACGAGCTATTTCACCTTTTACCTGATCGAGAAGTTCGACCTGTCGGTGGCCAGTTCGCAGTTGCACCTGTTCCTGTTTCTCGGTGCGGTGGCGGCGGGGACGTTCTTCGGCGGGCCGATCGGCGACAAGATCGGGCGTAAGGCGGTGATCTGGTTCTCGATCCTTGGTGTGGCGCCATTTACCTTGCTGATGCCCCACGTCGATCTGTTCTGGACCAGCGTCCTCAGCGTGGTGATCGGCTTCATTCTGGCCTCGGCGTTCTCGGCGATTGTGGTGTATGCGCAGGAGTTGGTGCCGGGCAATGTCGGGATGATTGCCGGGGTGTTCTTCGGTTTGATGTTCGGGTTTGGCGGGATTGGTGCGGCGTTGCTCGGGCATCTGGCGGATGTGCATGGGATTGAGTATGTGTATTTCCTCTGCTCGTTCCTGCCGTTGTTTGGCGTGTTGGCGATCTTCTTGCCGCGCACCAAAAAGGCCTGACCTCACACAATTAAAACTGTAGGAGTGAGCCTGCTCGCGATAGCGGTGTGTCAGTCAGCACATCTGTAGCTGATAGAACGCAATCGCGAGCAGGCTCACTCCTACAGGGAAATGTGTTGGGCCATAAATTTCAGGCACAAAAAAGCCGCGTATCAAACGCGGCTTTTTCTTGGGCGTAACGCTTACACGTTGAAACGGAAGTGCATCACGTCGCCGTCTTTGACGATGTAGTCCTTGCCTTCCAGACGCCATTTACCGGCTTCTTTGGTACCGGCTTCGCCCTTGTACTGGATGAAGTCGTTGTAGGCGATCACTTCGGCGCGGATGAAGCCTTTCTCGAAGTCGGTGTGGATCACGCCAGCAGCCTGAGGTGCGGTGGCACCGACTTTGACGGTCCAGGCGCGGACTTCTTCGACACCGGCGGTGAAGTAGGTCTGCAGGTGTAGCATTTCGTAGCCGGCGCGGATCACGCGGTTCAGACCAGGCTCTTCCAGGCCCAGGGCCTCGAGGAACATGTCCTTCTCTTCGCCGTCATCCAGCTCGGCGATTTCCGCTTCGATCTTGTTGCACACCGGAACGACCATGGCGCCTTCTTCTTCGGCGATAGCCTTGACCACGTCCAGGTGCGGGTTGTTCTCGAAACCGTCTTCAGCGACGTTGGCGATGTACATGACCGGTTTGGTGGTCAGCAGGTGGAAGCCCTTGATCACTGCTTTTTCGTCAGCGCTCATGTTCTTCATCAGGCTGCGTGCAGGCTTGGCTTCGGTGAAGTGCGCGATCAGTTGCTCAAGCAGGGCTTTCTGAACGACTGCGTCCTTGTCACCGCCCTTGGCGTTACGCGCGACTTTCTGCAGTTGCTTCTCGCAGCTGTCGAGGTCGGCGAAGATCAGTTCCAGGTCGATGATTTCGATGTCGCGTTTCGGGTCGACGCTGTTGGAAACGTGGATCACGTTGTCGTCTTCGAAGCAGCGCACCACGTGAGCGATGGCGTCGGTCTCACGGATATTCGCGAGGAACTTGTTGCCCAGGCCTTCACCTTTCGAGGCGCCGGCAACGAGGCCCGCGATGTCGACGAATTCCATGGTGGTCGGCAGGATGCGCTTCGGATTGACGATGGCCGCCAAGGCTTCCAGACGCGGGTCCGGCATCGGCACGATGCCGCTGTTCGGCTCGATGGTGCAGAAGGGGAAGTTCTCGGCCGCGATACCGGATTTGGTCAGGGCGTTGAACAGGGTGGACTTGCCGACGTTAGGCAGGCCGACGATGCCGCAATTGAATCCCATGGTGTTTCCCCTCGGATAAGAGTCAGGCCTTCTGGCTGTGCAGGTTTTTCATCGCGCGGTTCCATTCACCGGCGAGGATATCCGGCAGCACGCCGAGGGCAAAGTCGATGCTGGCATCGAGTTTTTCCTGTTCGGCGCGTGGCGCACGACCCAGGACGAAATTTGAAACCATACTGGCGACGCCCGGGTGGCCGATGCCAAGCCGCAGACGGTAGAACGTATTCTGATTGCCCAGTTGCGCAATGATGTCGCGCAACCCGTTGTGACCGCCATGGCCGCCGCCCTGCTTGAGCTTGGCGACGCCCGGAGGCAGATCGAGTTCGTCATGCGCCACCAGGATTTCTTCAGGCTTGATGCGGAAGAATCCGGCGAGTGCCGCCACGGCCTGGCCGCTGCGGTTCATGTAGGTGGTGGGAATCAGCAGACGAACATCCTGACCTTGATGCGAGTAGCGCCCGGTCAGGCCGAAATATTTGCGATCGGCGACAAGGTTTACATCTTGTGCAGCTGCGATGCGCTCAACAAAAAGGGCCCCTGCGTTATGCCGGGTCTGGTCGTATTCGGCGCCTGGATTTCCCAGGCCAACGATCAGTTTTATGGCAGTCACGATAGGGGCCCTTCCTTTGGAGTTGTGGATAACATCGCCGTCAGTGAGTGCGGCGAAAGTGGACGAAAAACTTCATTTACTCAAGAGTAAACGCCGCGTTCTCGCCCGCTTTCTCGCTACGTTTCGGTCCGCGATGTTTCCTCAAGCTCCGGCAATACAGAGTGAATTACTCTGCAGCGCCTTCTTCAGCTTCTGGAGCAACGCGTGGAGCGTGTACGTTTGCAACAGCTTTGTCGTCGCCGTGAGCCAGTGCAACGAACTCAACGCCTTTAGGGGCTTTGAGGTCGGACAGGTGAACGATCGCGCCGATTTCCAGAGCCGACAGGTCGACTTCGATGAACTCAGGCAGATCTTTCGGCAGGCAGGTCACTTCGATTTCGTTCAGGACGTGCGAGATTTCGCCGCCTTTCTTGATCGGAGCTTCTTCACCGACGAAGTGAACTGGCACGATAGCGGTCAGTTTCTGACCGGCTACAACGCGTACGAAGTCAGCGTGCAGCACGTGGCCTTTAGATGGGTGACGTTGCAGAGCTTTGATGATGACGTTCTGCTTGGTGCCGCCAACGTTCAGTTCGATAACGTGGCTGTAAGCAGCATCGTTTTCGAGCAGTTTGGCAACTTCTTTGGCCAGCATGCTGATGGATTCAGGGGCTTTGTCGCCACCGTAAACAACAGCTGGAACCAGAGCGGCGAGACGACGCAGGCGGCGGCTCGCACCTTTCCCCAGGTCGGAACGCACTTCAGCATTCAGAGTAAAATCGTTCATTTTGTATCTCCAAAATAGCCATGACCGAGTGGCGTTTGCGACCAGCGCCGAACACGGTATGGGCAAAAAAGCCCCGCCCCGACAGGAATGCCGGGGCGGGGCGCTTTTCGTCAACGAGACATTTCGAGAAGGGCAGGGCCCTTAACGGAACATCGCGCTGATCGATTCTTCATTGCTGATGCGGCGAACCGCTTCGGCAACAACCGGTGCGATATCCAGTTGACGGATACGTGCACAGGCTTGTGCTGCAGCGGACAGCGGGATGGTGTTAGTCACCACCAGCTCGTCCAGCACGGAATTTTCGATATTCTCGATGGCCCGACCCGACAGCACAGGGTGTGTGCAGTAGGCAAAGACCTTGGCTGCGCCATGCTCTTTCAAGGCCTTGGCCGCGTGGCACAGAGTGCCGGCGGTATCGACCATGTCATCGACCAGAATGCAGGTACGCCCTTCGACATCACCGATGATATGCATCACTTCAGAGTGATTGGCTTTCTCACGGCGTTTGTCGATGATCCCGAGGTCCACGCCCAGCGACTTGGCAACAGCACGTGCACGCACGACGCCACCAATGTCCGGGGACACGATCATCAGGTTTTCGAAGCGCTGATCTTCAATGTCATCCACCAGAACCGGGGAGCCGTAGATGTTATCTACCGGAATATCGAAGAAACCCTGAATCTGGTCAGCATGCAGATCAACCGTGAGAACACGGTCGATGCCGACTACGGTAAGCATGTCAGCAACGACTTTCGCGCTGATAGCCACACGTGCGGAACGCGGACGGCGATCCTGACGGGCATAACCAAAATAAGGAATAACAGCAGTGATACGAGTAGCCGAGGAGCGGCGGAAGGCATCAGCCATCACTACCAGTTCCATCAGGTTATCGTTGGTCGGGGCGCAAGTCGGCTGAATAATGAAAACGTCTTTACCGCGAACGTTTTCATTGATCTCGGCAGTAATTTCGCCGTCGGAAAATTTACCGACAGAGATGTCACCGAGAGGGATATGCAGCTGACGTACAACACGCCGAGCCAGATCGGGGTTAGCGTTCCCCGTAAAGACCATCATCTTGGACACGCGCAGTACCTAGAGGCTGAGGGTAACCTGGATGAGTATAGAAAATGGCAGGGGCGGCTGGATTCGAACCAACGCATGGCAGGATCAAAACCTGCTGCCTTACCGCTTGGCGACGCCCCTGTATCTGTTGCATCAAGTGCCGAGCACTTGGTTCCTTTAGAGCAGACTTTGCAGCTTGCGATGCAACATCGAAACGTTGCTTCCTTTTGCTACAAACCCTGTAAGGGTCTCTGTCAGAAGGGCCGAGACTTTATCAGCTTCAGCTTTGCTTGGGAAGCCCCCAAACACACAACTTCCAGTTCCGGTGAGCTTTGCTTCGGTAAATTTACCTAACAAATCCAATGCGTTACGTACTTCCGGATAACGCCTTGCAACCACCGGCAAGCAGTCATTTCGACTGTTTCCCTCGGGAACGGGGCGCACTTTAATGGGCGGCGTGTTACGTGTCAACAAAGGATCGGAAAAAATTTCTGCCGTACTTACAGAGACTTGCGGCACGAGTACCAGATACCAAGGTTCTTCGGGATCGACAGGGGTGAGTTTTTCGCCCACGCCCTCGGCAAACGCCGCGTGGCCACGGACGAAAACCGGCACATCAGCACCAAGCGTCAGGCCCAGTCCGGCCAGGCGATCCTCATCCCACCCCAACTGCCACAAATGATTGAGCCCGAGCAAAGTGGTTGCCGCGTTCGAACTGCCGCCACCAATGCCGCCGCCCATGGGCAGCACCTTGTCGATCCAGATGTCGATGCCGAGCGCACAGCCAGATTGTGCCTGGAGCATTTTTGCTGCGCGCACGATCAGGTTGCTGTCGTGGGGAACGCCTGCGAATTCAGTGTGCAGTTGAATCACGCCGTCATCGCGCACGGCAAACGTGATTTCATCGCCGTAATCGACAAACTGAAACAGTGTCTGCAACTCGTGGTAACCGTCTTCACGGCGACCAAGAATGTGCAGCATCAGATTGAGTTTGGCCGGCGAGGGCAGGGTCAGGCGTGCAGCAGTCATGCGTTATTGCCCCAACTTGCGCGGTTGCCAGGTTTTGATCACCAGCGTTACGTCGAGGTCGGTGCCGTGCAGCTTGATCCGTTCAGGCAACCAGTAGCCGTTTTGTTCGGTGTAAGCGGTGTATTCGACTTTCCAGCCATCCTGTTCAAGGCTGGCCAGACGGCTGTCGGCGTCCAGATTCAGGCGGCTTTTACTGTCTGGTGCAGGCAGGCCACGGACCCACCAGGCCAGATTCGACACCGGCAATTTCCAGCCCAGTTGCTCTTCAAGCAAAGCTTCCGGCGATTGCGATTCGTAGCGACCCTGGTTGGCGACTTCCAGCGCCACCTTGCCCGGACGCCCGGTCAGACGTGCCGCGCCGCGACCCAACGGGCCGGACAGGCGGATGTCGTAGTAATCCTGACGTTGCAGCCAGAACAACGTGCCGCTACCGGAATCTTTCGGTGCGCGGATGCCGATCTTGCCGTCAATCTGCCAGCCGTCGAGGCCGGTCAGTTGTTGTTTGTTCGCGGCCCATTGAGCGGGACTGCCGTGGCCCTCGACCGATTCGCGAGTACCAAAACCCGAGCAGCCAGCGAGCAGGGCGATGAAGCTGAAAACAATAACGTGTCGCAAAAACATGAGTTAAAGGGTCTCGGATCCGGTCAGGCGCTTGATGGTGCTGCGCAGAATGGTGCTGTCGGGCTGATCCTTGAGGAATTTGCCCCAGACTTGCTTGGCTTCGCGCTGGTTGCCCTTGACCCACAGTACTTCGCCCAGATGCGCGGCGACTTCGTGGTCAGGGAAACGCTCCAGCGCCTGGCGCAGGTATTTCTCGGCGTCGTCCAGATTGCCCATGCGGAAATTCACCCAGCCGAGGCTGTCGAGTACCGCCGGGTCTTCCGGATTGATCTGGTGTGCCTGCTCGATCAGCGCTTTGGCTTCAGCGTAACGAGTCGTGCGATCGGAAAGGGTGTAGCCCAGAGCGTTCAGCGCCATGGCGTTGTCCGGGTCACGCTTGATGATCAGGCGCAGGTCTTTTTCCATCTGCCCCAGGTCATTGCGTTTTTCCGCGAGCATGGCGCGGGTGTAGAGCAGATTCAGATCGTCCGGGTATTGCAGCAAGGCTTGCTGCAAGGTTTTCCAGGCCTTGTCGTCCTGTTTATTGGCCGACAGGGTTTCCGATTCGATCAGGTACAACTGGATCGCGTAATCGGGTTGTGCGTCGCGCTCGGCCGCCAGTTTGCTTTGTGCTTCGGCGGTTTTGCCGTTGTTCATCAGGATATCGGCCTGACGCAATTGCGCCGGCAGATAATCATTACCCGGGCCAACCTGGGCGTATTCGATCAATGCGCCTTGCGGGTCGTTGCGTTCTTCGGCGATGCGCCCGAGGTTCAGGTGCGCCGAATCAACGTGGCTTTCCCGGGCGATCAGGTCTTCCAGATAGCCTTTGGCCTCATCCCAGGCCTTGGCTTCCAGGCATACCAGCGCCAGCGAGTAGCGCAGTTCGTCGTCTTCCGGGTATTGCTGAACGAGGCTGGAGAACTCGGCCTTGGCGTCGTCCATCCGGTCCTGTTCGACCAGCGTGCGTGCGTAGGTCAGGCGCAGACGCTTGTCGTCCGGGTACTTCTTGATGCTTTTGCGCAGCAGCGGCAGTGCTTCGTCACCACGATTCATGGTTTGCAGCAGGCGTGCGCGCAGCAGAATCGGGGCGATTTCGCCGTCTTCCGGTGGATTGTCTTCAAGCAGGGTCAGCGCCGCTTTGTTGTCGCCGTCCTGCTGCAAGAGCAGGGCCTTGCCGAAAATCAGCTGGCTGTTCTTCGGGTGGCGTTGCAACAAACGGTCGAAACTTTTCATCAGACCGTTGCGGGTCTCCTGATCGGTATCGGCTGCCGACAGCGCGAGGAAGTCGAAATGGGTGTCGCCCTTGCCTTGCAGGACTTTCTCCATGTAGACCATCGAGTCGTCATAGCGACCGGCGCGCGCCAGTTGCACGGCGGCGGCGCGTTGCGCTTCGAGATCGTCAGGCGCGTTTTTCGCCCAGATAAGCGCAGTATCCAGCGCTGGCTGATCCGCGCCGAGGTATTCAGCAATACGGAATGCGCGCTCGGAAACGCCGGGATCCTGCGTATTGATGGCCTGGGTCACGTAGTTGTCCAGGGCAATGTCGAAACGATTGCGCTGGCCAGCGAGTTCGGCGCTCAGCAGGCTGAACACGGTTTCTTCGCTGAACGAGCTGTAAACCTTGGGCTTTTCAGGCGCGGGCGTGGTGTCTTCGACCGGTGAGGCACCGTCCTGCGAAACGGGGGCCATGGCCTGGCAGCCGCTGAGGAAGACAAAAGCAAGGAGCAACGCGGAGGATCTATTCATATAGGAAGAGGACGACTAACCTGCGGTCGGATCATCATGACACAAGCCTTCGGCCAAACATAACCGAGTCTCAATTGTGCCCATTATAGGGGCTGACAATTGGGACAATAGTCAGCGGTAGTTGTTCTGAATCTGACGAAGGTGGACAATTGCCGGCTTCACGTCACCATCAGCGACCTTGAATGGCCTTCCTTGCACTTGGTATTAACCACAAGACTGCTTCAGTAGACGTCCGCGAGCGCGTGGCCTTTACCCCTGAGCAGCTGGTTGAGGCCCTGCAGCAGCTCTGCCGAATTACCGACAGCCGCGAAGCTGCGATCCTCTCCACCTGCAATCGCAGTGAGCTTTATATAGAACAGGATCAGCTTTCTGCGGATATCGTGCTGCGCTGGCTGGCCGACTATCACCATTTAAGCCTCGATGAGCTGCGCGCGAGTGCTTATGTGCATGAAGATGATGCGGCAGTTCGTCACATGATGCGCGTCGCCTCCGGGCTCGACTCGCTAGTGCTGGGCGAACCGCAGATTCTCGGCCAGATGAAATCGGCCTACGCCGTGGCCCGCGAGGCCGGCACCATCGGCCCGTTGCTGGGGCGACTGTTTCAAGCGACGTTCAACGCCGCCAAGCAAGTACGCACCGACACCGCCATCGGCGAAAACCCGGTGTCCGTGGCATTTGCCGCAGTCAGCCTGGCCAAGCAGATTTTCAGCGACCTGCAACGCAGCCAGGCCTTGCTGATCGGCGCCGGCGAGACCATCACCCTGGTCGCCCGTCACCTGCATGAGCTGGGGGTCAAGCGCATTGTCGTCGCCAACCGTACGCTGGAGCGCGCCAGCCTTTTGGCTGAACAGTTCGGCGCTCACGCGGTGCTGCTCTCGGACATCCCGGCAGAACTGGTGCGCAGCGACATCGTCATCAGTTCGACCGCCAGTCAGTTGCCGATTCTGGGTAAAGGCGCAGTCGAGAGCGCGTTGAAGCTGCGCAAGCACAAACCGATCTTCATGGTCGACATTGCCGTTCCCCGGGATATCGAACCGGAAGTCGGCGAGTTGGACGACGTTTACCTCTATAGCGTCGATGATCTCCACGAAGTGGTCGCCGAAAATCTCAAGAGTCGCCAGGGTGCAGCTCAGGCGGCCGAAGAAATGGTCTCGGTTGGCGCCGACGATTTCATGGTGCGTCTGCGCGAGCTGGCAGCGGTCGACGTGCTCAAGGCCTATCGTCAACAGAGCGAGCGTCTGCGTGACGAAGAGCTGCAAAAGGCCCTGCGTCTGCTGGCCAACGGCGGCAACGCCGAAGACGTGCTCGGGCAACTGGCCCGTGGCTTGACCAATAAACTCTTGCATGCGCCCAGCGTGCAATTGAAAAAGCTTTCTGCCGAAGGCCGCCTCGATGCGCTGGCCATGGCCCAGGAACTCTTCGCCCTCGAGGGCTCACCGGATAGCTTTTCGGATAAAAAACCGCAATGAAAGCGTCACTGCACAATAAGCTGGACACCCTCCAGGATCGTTTCGAGGAACTGACCGCGCTGCTCGGCGATGGCGAAATCATTGCCGATCAGGCCAAGTTCCGCGCCTATTCCAAGGAATACGCCGAACTCGAGCCGGTCGTACACGCCTATCAAAAGCTGCTCAGCGTACAAAGCGATCTTGAAGGCGCGCAGGCGCTGCTCAAGGACAGCGACCCGGACATGCGCGAAATGGCCGTGGAAGAAGTCCGCGAAGCCAAGGAATTGCTGATCACGCTGGAATCCGACCTGCAACGCATGTTGCTGCCCAAGGATCCCAACGACGGCCGCAACGTCTTCCTCGAAATTCGCGCCGGCACCGGCGGCGACGAGGCGGCAATATTCTCCGGCGACCTGTTCCGCATGTACTCGCGTTATGCCGAGCGTCGCGGCTGGCGTGTGGAAATTCTCTCGGAGAACGAAGGCGAACACGGTGGCTATAAAGAAGTCATCGCTCGCATCGAAGGCGACAACGTTTACGGCAAGTTGAAATTCGAATCCGGCGCGCACCGTGTACAGCGTGTACCCGCCACCGAATCCCAAGGCCGTATCCACACCTCGGCCTGCACCGTGGCAGTGTTGCCTGAGCCGGACGAGCGCGAAGCCATCGAGATCAACCCGGCGGATTTGCGCGTCGACACGTTCCGTTCCTCCGGGGCCGGTGGTCAGCACGTCAACACCACCGACTCGGCGATCCGCATCACGCACATACCGACCGGCACTGTCGTCGAGTGTCAGGAAGAGCGTTCCCAGCACAAGAACCGTGCCCGAGCGATGGCCTGGTTGTCGGCCAAGCTCAACGATCAGCAAACTGCAGCGGCGGCCAATGCCATCGCCAGCGAGCGTAAATTGCTCGTCGGTTCCGGCGACCGTTCCGAGCGCATCCGCACTTACAACTTTGCCCAGGGCCGGGTCACCGACCACCGCGTCAACCTGACCCTGTACTCGCTGGATGAAATTCTCGCCGGTGGCGTTGAAGCGGTGATCGAGCCGTTGCTGGCCGAATATCAGGCTGACCAACTCGCAGCGATAGGTGAATAAATGACCATCATTGCCAGCCTGTTGCGCGCCGCCGAACTGCCGGACTCACCGACTGCGCGTCTGGACGCCGAATTGCTACTCGCCGCCGCGCTGGGCAAGTCACGCAGTTTTCTCCACACCTGGCCCGAGCGCATCGTGCCGAGTGAAGCCGCGCTGACCTTTGCCGAGTACCTGCAACGTCGTCGCGGCGGCGAGCCGGTGGCCTACATTCTCGGCCAGCAAGGTTTCTGGAAACTCGATCTGGAAGTCGCGCCGCACACGCTGATCCCGCGCCCGGACACTGAACTGCTGGTGGAAGCGGCGTTGGAATTGCTGCCCGCGACCCCGGCCAAAGTGCTCGATCTCGGCACCGGCAGCGGCGCGATTGCTTTGGCCCTGGCCAGCGAGCGTCCGGCGTGGAAAGTCACCGCCGTGGACCGCGTACTGGAAGCGGTGGCCCTGGCTGAACGCAATCGCCAACGCCTGCACTTGAACAACGCTACCGTGCTGAGCAGCCATTGGTTCAGCGCGCTGGAAGGTCAGCGTTTCCAGCTGATCATCAGCAACCCGCCGTACATTGCCGCGACCGATCCGCATCTGGTCGAAGGCGATGTGCGCTTCGAACCGGCCAGTGCGCTGGTAGCCGGTGAAGACGGGCTCGACGATCTGCGCCTGATCGTCGACCAGGCGCCGGAGCATCTGCAGGCCGGCGGCTGGCTGATGCTCGAACATGGCTATGATCAAGCCGAAGCCGTGCGTGATCTGCTGCTGACGCGCGGTTTCGAAGAAGTCCACAGCCGCACCGATCTGGGCGGCCATCAACGGATCAGTCTGGGGCGCCTGCCGTGCTGAATGATCAAGAGCTGCTGCGTTACAGCCGACAGATTCTGCTGCAACACATCGACATTGATGGTCAGTTGAAGCTCAAAGACAGTCGTGTGTTGATCGTCGGCCTCGGCGGTCTCGGTGCACCGGTGGCCCTGTACTTGGCGGCGGCCGGAGTCGGTGAGCTGCATCTGGCGGATTTCGACACGGTCGATCTGACCAACCTGCAACGCCAGATTATTCATGACACCGACAGCGTCGGCATGAGCAAGGTCGACTCGGCGCTCAAGCGTCTGGGGGCGATCAATCCCGAAATCAAACTGGTCGCCCATCGTCAGGCGCTGGATGAGGATTCCCTCGCCGCTGCCGTGACGGCGGTGGATCTGGTGCTCGACTGTTCCGATAATTTTTCCACGCGTGAAGCGGTCAACGCTGCGTGCGTGGCCGCAGGCAAACCCTTGGTCAGCGGCGCGGCGATTCGCCTTGAGGGGCAACTCTCGGTGTTCGATCCGCGTCGCCCCGAGAGCCCGTGCTACCACTGTTTGTACGGGCACGGCAGCGAAGCCGAACTGACCTGCAGCGAAGCAGGTGTGGTCGGGCCGCTGGTTGGCCTGGTCGGCAGTCTGCAGGCGCTTGAGGCGTTGAAAGTGTTGGTCGGCTTCGGTGAACCACTGGTGGGCCGCTTGTTGTTGATCGATGCTCTGGGTTCGCGATTCCGCGAGTTGCGGGTCAAGCGTGATCCGGGTTGCAGCGTTTGCGGATCGCGACATGCGTGAGGCACCGATCGCGGTGTTCGATTCCGGTGTCGGCGGCTTGTCGGTATTGGCGGAAATCCAGCGCTTGCTGCCCAATGAATCGCTGCTGTATTTCGCCGATTGCGGGCACATTCCTTACGGCGAGAAAACCCCGGAATTCATTCGCCAACGCTGCGGCGTGATGGCGCGTTTTTTCCGCGAGCAGGGCGCCAAGGCATTGGTGGTTGCCTGCAATACCGCCACCGTCGCCGCTGCGGCCGATCTGCGCCGTGATTTTCCCGACTGGCCGATCGTTGGCATGGAGCCGGCGGTCAAACCGGCGGCTGCTGCAACGCGCAGCGGCGTGGTCGGCGTACTCGCCACTACCGGTACTTTGCAGAGTGCCAAGTTCGCCGCTTTGCTCGACCGCTTTGCCACCGATGTGCGGGTGGTCACTCAGCCGTGCCCGGGTCTGGTCGAGTTGATCGAGAGCGGCGATCTGCGCAGTGCCGAGCTGCGCCAGTTGCTGCAAAGCTATGTCGATCCGCTGTTGGCCAACGGGTGTGACACTATTATTCTCGGCTGCACGCACTATCCCTTCCTCAAGCCGATGCTCAAGTCGATGGTCCCCCAGACCATCAGCCTGATCGATACCGGCGCCGCCGTGGCGCGGCAACTTCAACGTCTTTTGGCCGAACGCGACTTGCTCGCTGAGGGGCCCGACCAAGCGGTCAGATTCTGGACCAGTGGTGACCCGCAGCACTTCCGCAAAACCCTGCCGCTGTTGGGGCAGACCGTGGGCGACGTGCAAAACTTCAGTTTGTAAAAAAAATGTGAAATAACCGAAAAATCAGCTGAACTTCTGATCAAGCGCTGACTTCTATAGCGATGAGTTACCTGGAAAACCAAACGATCGTTCCGGAAAGGGAAGTTTCAAAGTGAAGCGACTATTCTGTTTGGCCGCGATTGCGGCCGCACTGATGGGGCAAAGTATTACCGCACAAGCCGCCGGCGTTGAATTCGCCGTCGGTGCTACCAGCGATTCGACCATGACCTATCGCCTGGGAATGAATTTCGACTGGGACAAGAGCTGGCTGCAAAGCGACGTCGGTCGCCTGACCGGTTACTGGAGTGGCGCCTACACCTACTGGGAAGGTGACAAGACCTCCAGCAACAACAGCCTGTCGTTCTCGCCGGTATTCGTTTACGAATTTGCCGGCCAGTCGATGAAACCGTATGTCGAGGCGGGGATTGGTGTCGCGGCGTTCTCCAACACCAAATATGAGTCGAACAATCTTGGCGGTTCCTTCCAGTTCGAAGACCGTCTCGGTTTTGGTCTGCGCTTCAATGGCGGGCATGAAGTCGGGATTCGTGCGACGCACTATTCCAACGCGGGCCTTTCCAGCGACAACGACGGGGTAGAAAGCTACGCGCTGCATTACACGATGCCGTTGTAAGCAGTACGCATAACCCCTGTAGGCCTTCGCCTGCTCGCGATTGCGGAGTGTCAGTCAAACAAATGTTGGCTGACACACCGCAATCGCGAGCAGGCTCACTCCTACATTTGTTTTAGGGTGTGCTTGGGATCAGCGGTACGCCGTGGCGATGCCCTGGCGCTCTTCGATGCACTCCGGCGCACCCATCTCGAACTCGCGGCAGATCAGCGGACGTTTCTCGTAAATCGTGCACATCATCGTGTCGCGATCCAGCGCCGCACACCAACCGTCGTCCAGACGCAGCATCACTTCGCCGCCCCACTCATCGGTATCGATAAAGCGATCAGGCACGCCCGTGTCGGTGATCAGCATCACTTCGAGCTGGCAGCAGCAGGCTGCGCACGTCGAACAGGTGACCGCCGGTTCGGCGATCTGGAGGTGGGGGATGGTTTTCATGGCCGGCAGTGTAAGGCAGTGCTTGCCGCGTGTGTGAATGCTCTGACAGACGCTCACTGGCCCAGGCGTCGAGCCATCAGGTGGAGCAGCGGAAACAGCAGCGCCCAGAGCAAGCCGATGCCGATCAGGCTGGGTAACTCGCCGTAGGGAAATTGCACCCCGGCCAAGTGTCCGCCACCGCAATAAGACAAGGCGCCGCCGCCGGCACCGAGCACGCTGGCCAGCCACCATGGCCGGGCGCTCCACGCCAGACAATGGCGCAAGGTGGTGGCGAGCAACGCCCACAGCAACATCAGCCACAGCGGAATCAACGGCGATGGATCCTGAAAGTCGAACACGCCGAGGCCACGCAAAGCGCTGTCCACGGCAGTGCCGACAATCACCACACTCAGTATCAAGCGGCCCTCGGCTGCCCAACTGCTGATCCAGCGCAGATGGATCACCAGCACCGCCAATGCCACTAGCAGCCACAAACTGTTGCCGCCGAGCACGCAGGTCAGCCAGCCGATCTGGAACAACACGGCATTGGCGATCCGCTCAAGCATCGAAGCGTCCGAGCAGCGGCGCCGGCATCGCCGCCGGTTTGGCCAGCAGCAATTGCGCCGTGCCGATGGTGCGCTCGAGGAAGCCACCCTCGCAGTAGCACAGGTAAAACTCCCACAGCCGCAGGAAATAATCGTCATAGCCCAGCTCGCTCAAGCGACCGTGAGCGCGCCGAAAATTCTCGTGCCACAGGCGCAAGGTCTTGGCGTAATGCAAACCGAAATCTTCCATGTGCAGCAGGTTCATATCGGTGTCACGGCTGACGATTTCGAGCATCTTCTGCACGCAGGGCAGGGCCCCGCCGGGGAAGATGTAGCGCTGGATGAAATCGACGCCGCGCTTGGCCTGTTCATAGCGCTGCTCGCGAATGGTGATCGCCTGGATCAGCATCAGGCCGTTGCTCTTGAGCAGGTGTGCGCATTGTTTGAAGTAGGTCGGCAGGAAGCGGTGGCCGACCGCTTCGATCATCTCGATCGACACCAGTTTGTCGTACTCGCCGGTAAGGTCGCGGTAGTCCTTGAGCAGCAGCGTCACCTGATCCTGCAAGCCCAATTGTTCGATGCGCCGGGCGGTGAAGGCGTACTGCTCTTTCGACAGCGTGGTGGTGGTCACGCGGCAGCCGTAATGCTGCGCGGCATAAAGTGCCATGCTGCCCCAGCCGGTGCCGATTTCCAGCAGGTGATCCTCGGGCTTGAGCGCAAGCTTCTGGCAGATCCGCTCCAACTTGTTCAGTTGCGCCTGTTCCAGGCTGTCCTCGGGGGTGAGGAACTGCGCGGCGGAATACATCATGGTCGGGTCGAGAAACTGCTCGAACAGATCGTTGCCAAGGTCGTAGTGCGCGGCGATGTTTTTCTGCGAACCCTTGCGGGTGTTGCGGTTGAGCCAGTGCAAGCCTTGCACCAGCGGCCGGCCGAGACGGGCCAGCCCGCCCTCCATCGCATCGAGCACGTCGAGGTTGCTGACGAACACCCGCACCACGGCGGTCAGGTCCGGCGAACTCCAGTAACCGTGGATAAATGCTTCGCCGGCGCCGATCGAGCCATTGCTGGCGACCATGCCCCAGGCTGCCGGATCGAGTACATGGATCTCGCCCAGCAAAGGGCTGCCCTTGGTGCCGAACAGCATCTGCTCACCGTCCTCGACCACCAGCAACTGGCCGTGTTTGAGCTGAGCCATTTGCCGCAACACACCGCGACGCAGCAGCGATCCTGTCAGGCCGTTGGTGCTGAACAGGCTGGCCGAAAGGCTAGAGGATTTCATGGCGGTGCTCCCTGGGAGGCGCTTTAGCGGTTTGAAAGCTGCCATCGGCAGCCTGATGAGCAAAGATCGGTGCGCGTTTGACCAGCAGTCGCATGGCTTGCCAATAGATCGCCAAAGCGGTTTTCGCGGTCATCCACGGAAAGCGTCGCAAGTAACGATGCAGGCTATGACGGTCGAGCGTTTCGCGTTGCAGATTGAGGGTCGCGTCGAACAGCTTCTCTTCGCCCTGCCAGTCGGCCATGTGCACGCCGAGGTTTTGCGCGGCGGGGCTGAAGCTCATGCGGTATTCAAGATCGCGTGGCAAAAATGGCGATACGTGAAACGCCTTCGCCACCGCGAAATGTTGATGGTGTTCATGCCGACCCGCCGGCAGCACGTAGTGGTAGCGCTCGCGCCACGGCGTGTTGGTGACTTCGCAGACAATCGCCGCCAGTTGCCCATCGGCTTCATGGCAATAAAAGAAACTCACCGGATTGAACGCCAGGCCCCAACTGCGCGGTTGCGTCAGCAGGCACACCGCGCCTTGTGGTTCATGACCGATGGCGATGCCGACCTGCTGGCGCACCGCGTCGATCAGGCGCATGCCGGTGCCGGTAAAGGCTTTGAGGTAGTCGCTCTCGCGAAATGAAAACGGCGCAAAACGGCTGCGGCTGGCCAATGGCGACAGGCCGAGGACCGCGTCCTGTTCTGTCAGATCGAGGTAGAGCAAACCGATCCGGTAGCGAAACTCATGCCGGCGCGGCGCGAAACGCCGATGGCCGATCCAGCCGCTGTACAGGGCGCTGTTCATAAGGTTTCCCCGAACGCCGCCGCCACGCGCAATGCGCTGACCACGCCGTCTTCATGAAAACCGTTGGCCCAGTAGGCGCCGCAATAATGCGTGTTGTGCACGCCGTCCAGTTCGCTCCAGCGGTTCTGCGCAGCGACGGCGGCAAGGCTGAATTGCGGATGGGCGTAGGTGTATTTGGCGAGCACTTTGAACGGGCTGATGCCGGCGCTCTGATTGAGGCTGACGCAGAACGTGGTGTCGCTCTCGATCCCTTGCAGGATGTTCATGTCATAGGTCACGGCTGCATGCGTATGGCCCGCGCCGTTCAGACGAAAATTCCAGCTCGCCCACGCCAGTTTGCGTCTAGGCAGCAGGCGCGTATCGGTGTGCAACACCACTTCGTTGTCGGCGTAGGGCAGGGCGCCGAGGATCGCCTGTTCGGCGTCGCTCGGGCTGGCGAGCAGTTGCAGGGCTTGATCGCTGTGACAGGCGAACACCACTTTGTCGAAATGCTCGATGCCTGCCGGGCTGTGGATAACCACGCCGTGTTCGTCGCGATCAACGCGAGTCACCGGGCAGTTCAGGCGAATCTTGTCCTTGAACGTTGCCGTCAGCGGCGCGATGTAGGCGCTGGAGCCACCTTCGATGACCTGCCATTGCGGGCGATCACTGACTGACAGCAAACCATGATTCTTGAAGAAACGCAGAAAGAACTGCAGTGGAAAATTGAGCATCTCGGCCATCGGCATCGACCAGATCGCCGCCCCCATCGGCACGATGTAATGCAGGATGAAGCGCTCGCCATAGCCGCCGGCCTTGAGGTAATCGTCGAGGGTCATGTCAGCGGCGATGCGCAGTTCGGCGAGGTCGCGCTGGGCTTCTTTATTAAAGCGCAGGATGTCCCGCAGCATGCCCCAGAAGCCCGGCGACAGCAGGTTGCGGCGCTGGGCGAACAGGCTGTTGAGGTTGTTGCCGTTGTACTCAAGGCCAGTGTCCGGATCGCTCACCGAAAAGCTCATTTCGGTCGGCTTGAAGCGCACGCCGATCTGGCCCAGCAGGCGAATGAAGTTCGGGTAGGTCCAGTCGTTGAACACGATAAAACCGGTGTCCACCGCGTATTGGCGATCCTCGACTGTGACTTGCACGGTGTGCGTGTGGCCACCGACCCAGTCGCTGGCCTCGAACACCGTGACGTCATGCCGGCGATTGAGCAGGTAGGCGCAGGTCAGCCCGGCGATTCCGCTACCGACGATGGCTATTTTCATGCTGGATCCCGCAGTGGCGGTGGTTTGCGCACCATGCGTTTGCCGATCATCAATTGCACACGGGCGGGCAGTTTCGACAACGGCCACAGCGCCGCCATGAACAGCGCCGGAAAAGCGATCTCCAGCGGACGGTCCTTGAGTTTGGCGAAGATGTGCCGCGCGGCTTTATCCACAGGCCAGCTCAACGGCATCGGAAAATCATTCTTGGCGGTCAGCGGTGTTTCGACAAAGCCCGGGCTGATCACGGTGACTTCAATGCCCTCATCGGCCAGATCAATGCGCAGCGATTCGAACAGATAACGCAGCCCGGCCTTCGATGCTCCGTAGGCTTCGGCCCGGGGCAGCGGCAGGTAAGTCACCGAACTGGCCATGCCGACCAGATGCGGCGCCGTGCCTTTGCGCAGCAGCGGCAGGGCGGCTTCGATGCAGTAGCTGCTGGCGAGCAGATTGGTGCGCACCACATGTTCGACGATGGAGGAATCGAATTGCCGGGCATCGACATATTCACAGGTGCCGGCATTGAGGATCACCGAGTCCAGCGAGCCCCAATCCTCGGCAATCTGCTGGCCGATTTCGCGCACGGTCTGGCTGTTGGTCAAATCCCCCGGCACCACCAGCACTTGCCCGGGATAACGCTGCGAGAGCACTTTGAGCGCAGCGACCTGGCGGGAACTGACGGCCAGGTGCGCGCCGGTTTTCAGAATCTCTTCAGCCAGAGCCGCACCGATGCCACTGCTGGCACCGGTCAGCCAATAACGCCGTGGAGTTGTACGACTCATCCCATTCTCCTTTTCAGCCAGGCGATCACTCGGCCCAATACGGGTAAATGTTCATACAGCAACGCCCCGGCATCGAAATAATCCCGATGGCGATAAACCTTGTCGCGCCACAGCAGGTGCGAGCAGCCTGCGACACGAATCTCCCTGCCACTGGCCAGACGCGGATGGCGGTAACTCATGACCCAACGCAGATAACCTTCACCCTCGCTGATCTGGTCAAAACCGTGAAAATCGAAGCGCAGCTCACTGACGTTGGCGTACAACTCAGTGAAGTAGTCGCGCAGTTGCGCCAGCCCCTGAACTTCGTGCAGCGGGTCGGTGAAATGAATGTCGTCGCTGTACAACTCGCCCAGGCGTTGCAGATTGTCTTTGTTCAACGCTGAAAATTGCCGGGCGAAGTTGCGCAGGAAATCACTCATCGGCCTCTCCGATAGACGTACGCGAAGGCAGGTTCTTGAAGGCGGTTAGCGCGCGTTCCCGCGAGGCGCTGAGGTTGACGATCGGGGGCGGATAATCCGCGACGCCAAACAAGCCGCCGGCGCTGGCCGGGTTGTGCACCTGCTTTTTGTCGAGGTCGGCCAATTCCGGCAGCCAGTGCTTGATGAACAGGCCTTCGCTGTCGAATTTTTCCGACTGGCTCAACGGGTTGAAAATGCGGAAGTACGGCGCCGAATCGGTGCCGGTCGACGAGCTCCATTGCCAGCCGCCGTTGTTCGCCGCCAGATCCCCATCGATCAGATGCCGCATGAAAAAGCGTTCGCCTTCACGCCAATCGATCAGCAGGTTCTTGGTCAGGAACATCGCCACGACCATGCGCAGACGATTGTGCATCCAGCCGGTTTCGAGCAATTGGCGCATCGCCGCATCAATGATCGGCAGGCCGGTGCGCGCCTCTTGCCACGCCAGCAGATCGTCCGGCGCGTCACGCCAGGCCAGCGCTTCGGTTTCCGGGCGGAACGCGCGGTGGCGTGAGACCCGTGGATAGCCGACCAGAATGTGTTTATAGAATTCGCGCCAGAGCAGTTCGTTAATCCACGTGACCGCACCGACCTTGCCGCTTTCGAATTCCCCCTGATTGCTTTGCAGGGCAGCGTGCAGGCATTGGCGCGGCGAGATCACACCCGCTGCGAGATAGGCCGAAAGCTGACTGGTGCCGGGTTTGGCCGGGAAGTCGCGTTCATTTTTGTAGTAGTCGATCTGAGCGTCGGCGAAGGTGTCGAGACGCCGCCGGGCTTCCTGCTCGCCCGCCGGCCACAAGTCGCGCAGCGACTCACTCGGGGTAGCAAAGCCTTTGACCGCCGCAGGAATCGGGTCGCTGTCGATGTTCAGTGGCGATTGTTTGCCGGGAGTTTTCACCAGCGCCGGCATCGAACGGTGCAGGCGTTCGTAGCAGACTTTGCGGAACTGGCTGAACACCTGAAAGTACGTGCCGGTCTTGGTCAGCACGGTGCCGGGCTTGAACAGCAGTTGGTCGAGGTAGCTGTGAAATTCGATGCCCTCGGCACGCAATACCTCGGCCACCGCGGCATCGCGACGCGTTTCGTGGACGCCGTATTCTTCGTTGACATGCACCGCCTCGATATTCAGTTGCCGACAAAGTTTGAGCAGCTCTGCCGGCGCCTGATCCCAATGCGCCGCCGTACGAATCAGCAACGGAATGTTCAGTTGAGCGAGACCGTTGCTCAGCTCTGTCAGGTTGCGCAGCCAGAAATCGACCTTGCAGGCGGCGTCGTCATGTTCAAGCCATTGCTCTGGGCTCAACAGATACACAGCAACCGTCGGGCCGCGCGCTGTGGCGGCCGCGAGTGCGGTGTTGTCGTGTTGGCGCAAGTCGCTGCGCAGCCAGATCAATTGCATATCGGTAGTCGTCGCGTCCATTAAATCAGCCCACGCTGAACGAGTGCCTGGTGCGCTGATAGCGCGTCTTCAGCCAGGTACAGATCAGCCATCTCGCAAGTTTTTACGGACAACTCGGCGTGGTGGATGCACACCGTTGGTCCGACGATCATTTTTGGGCAACCGACGCCAGCCAAAAGTTTTGGCAACTGCCCAGGCTGCATGGCTTTGCTGGAATACAGCAGTACGCCGCGCGCTTGCAGATGTTCGACCGCCAGTGCCAGCTCTCCGGCCGGCACCGGCCAGTCAAACACTTGTACCGGGCAATCGGCGCTGCTGATCAGCCACGCGCACAGCCACAGATGAGGTTCCAGTGGCAGGTCGGAATGATTGATCAGCAACAGAGGGGCGGCGTGCAATTGACGATTGTTATGGTAGATGCGTGCGCCGAATTTGCTGCGTAACCATGAATAAAAAAAGACTTGCTCCATCTGCGCGCCGAACTGGCCCTGCCAGCGCTGTTCGAGTTCGGCCAGCAGCGGCAGTAGCAATTGCTCGCACAGCGTGCGCGGCGGGTAGAGCGCCATGGCTTGATTGACGCTGTCGTCGAGGGCGCGTTCGTCGAGTTGAGTAACGGCCGCCAGTAGCGCCTGTTGCAAACGTTGCCAGTCGTTTTCCACTGGTTCGCTGAAGGCCTGCGCCGTGTCGAGCAGCGGCTTGACCTGACTGACCGCGACGCCGCGATTGAGCCAGGTGAGGATGGTCAGGATGCGTTGCACATGTTCGGCCGAATACAACCGGTGCCCCTTGGGCGTGCGCTGGGGGATGACCAAGCCGTAACGGCGCTCCCATGCACGCAGGGTGATCGCATTGACGCCAGTCTGGCGCGCCACTTCGCGAATCGGCAACCAGCCTTCGTCGAGGGCTTTCTTGAAGTCGGCGCCGAGGTCTTCCTGGGCGCTGGTGTCGAGTTTGTCGTTCATCAAATGGCGTTTCGCAGGCTGAGATTTTCCGGGTGCGGCTGTAGGTAAACCTGCTGCGCAATGTATGGATCGGGATGGAGACGGAAGTGATGCTTGAGCAGCGTCAGCGGCACCACCAGCGGCACGATGCCTTGGCGGTACTGGCCGATGACGTGAACCATTTCCTGTTTATCTTCGGCGCTGATCGCCTGTTTCAGATAGCCGCTGATGTGCAGCAGCACGTTGCAGTGAGTACCGCGTGTGGCGCATTTTTTCAGTGCCGCCATCAGTTGGCTGAAATAGCGCGGGCCGAGTTCGGCGGGATCGCTCTGCGCCATGTTGCCCAACAGCTTGCCCAGCGCTTTGTATTGCGGCGGGTTGTGGGCCATCAGCAGGTATTTGTAGCGTGAGTGGAATTCGGTGAGCGCGCGGCGGCTCAAGCCTTGAGCGAGCACTTGCTGCCAGGCGCTGTAGGCGAGCACGCGAGTGATGAAGTTTTCCCGCAGCACCGGATCGTTGAGGCGTCCGGCTTCTTCCACCGGCAGGTCCGGGTGTTGTGCGCAGAAAGCCTGGGCGTAGATGCCGCGTCCACCGCCATTCACCGGGGCGCCGTTGGCGTGATAGACCTTGACTCGTTCGAGGCCGCAGGACGGTGATTGCTGCATGAAGATATAGCCGCAGAGGTCATCGAGTTCGGCGGCCATTTTTTGCCCGTATTCGGCAAGGGGGGCGGTGACGTTGATCGCCGGGTTGACGGTGCCGATGGCTTCGGGGTTTTGTGGGTCGCCGACCAGGCGGATCGGCTCGCGGGGAATACCCAGGCCGATGGCGACTTCCGGGCAGAGCGGGACGAATTCGAAATATTCAGCGAGCGTGCGGCTGCACAGCCGCGATTCCTTGTGTCCGCCGTTGTAGCGCACCTCGGCACCCAGCAGGCAAGCGCTGATGGCTATCTTTGGTTTGAGCGCGGAAGGTTCGGACATGGGCACCTCAAATCTATACCTGTACACAGAACGATCTCTGTACAACTTTTTATTAGCATAGATTCAATGGTGTACAAGTCAAACAATTTGTATAGGTTTTGAGGTTGAATGCGATCTCTGTAGGAGTGAGCCTGCTCGCGATCGCGGTCGGGCATTCAATGTTTGTGTTGACTGACAAACTGTCATCGCGAGCAGGCTCACTCCTACAAGGGGATCTATTGCCAACCCAATAACCAGTGTTCGCTGTTTTTGAGGCTGTGCCAATCGAGTCGTTCGGCACGTTTGGTCAACACCGCTTGCAGTTCAACTTCCAGCACCGTGCCGTCCTCATCACGGATCAGTTCGGTGACCAGAAAATGCTTTTCGCGGTTCTGCGGGTGGGCTGCTGTCCATTTCGACAGCAGCAGTTTTTGCGGATTGAGGCGGTTCACTGCAGGTGTTCGTGCAAACGGCGAGCGGCTTCCTGGCCGCTGAGCCAGGCACCCTCAACGCGCCCGGACAGGCACCAGTCGCCGCAGGCGTACAAGCCCAGATCGGCATCCGCCAGCGTGCCCCATTCGTGGCCGGTTGCAGGCCGGGCGTAGAGCCAGCGGTGGGCGAGGCTGAAGGTCGGCGCGGGCATGGCGCTGTGCAACAGTTCGGCGAACGCACCGTGCAGTTGCTCGATCACCGCTTCCTTGGGCAGGTCGATGTGTTGCCGGCTCCAGGCACTGGTGGCGTGCAGCACCCAGGTGTCGAGGGTGTTGTCGCGCCCGGGTTTGCTACGGTTGCGCGCCAGCCAGTCGAGCGGGCTGTCTTGCACGAAGCAGCCTTCGATGGGCGTATCCAGTGGCGTATCAAAGGCGAGGGCGACGGCCCAGGTCGGGTCCATTTTCACCCCGGCGGCGGCGCCGGCCAGTTTCGGTGCGGCGGCCAGCAGCGCGGTGGCTTGCGGTGCCGGCGTGGCAATCACGACATGGCTGAAGGGCCCGTGGGTGAAGCCTTCGGCGTCTTGCAGATGCCAGTGTTCTTCGCCACGAAAGACCTCGGTGATGCGGCAGGCGAAATGCACCTCCAGACTGTCGAGCAAGCCACGAGTGATGGCGCTCATCCGTGGCGCGCCGACCCAGCGCGTCTGCTCGTCCGGCGACAGGTTCAGTTGTCCACCCTGGAATGTGTAGAGCTGCGGCGTCCACTCAGCGACCCAGCCCTGGCTTTGCCAACGCTGGACCTCGGTGACGAAACGCCGGTCGCGGGCGGTGAAATATTGTGCGCCCATGTCCAGCGATCCGGCGTCGCTGCGCTTGCTCGACATGCGTCCGCCGCTGCCTCGGCTTTTATCGAACAATTGGACGGTGTGCCCGGTCTCAGTCAGAGCCTGAGCAGCCGAGAGACCGGCGATGCCGGTGCCGATGATTGCGATAGGTACAGTCATAGGGGCCTCGTTTACCTTTCTGTACAGACTACGCCGTGGATGAAACCTGTACAATTTTGTTTTTTGGTATAACTTCCAGCATTCTCGTTCTGACAGCTTGGCCTATGGTTAAACAATAGAGCCTGCCCAATAGAAAAGATCCCTGCTTATAAAAATAGACTAGTGATCCGGGTAAAACGCCACGCGAGGAAGAAGTCATGCACATATTGCTGACCGGCGGTACTGGTTTGATAGGGCGCCAGCTCTGCCGGCATTGGTTGGCGCAGGGCCATCGCTTGTCGGTGTGGAGCCGGCGCCCGGAAAAAGTTGGCAAAATCTGTGGTGCTCAGGTGCGTGGTATCGCGCGTCTGGAAGACCTCGGTGATGAGCCCGTGGACGCCATTATCAATCTGGCCGGTGCGCCGATTGCCGATCGACTGTGGACGCATCGGCGCAAAGCGCTGCTGTGGAGCAGTCGTATCAAGCTGACGGAAACCCTGTTGGCCTGGCTCGAAACACGGGCGCAGAAACCCGCGCTGCTGATTTCCGGATCGGCGATTGGCTGGTACGGCGACGGCGGTGAGCGTGAGCTGAGCGAAGACTCGCCGCCGGTGATCGACGATTTCGCCAGCCAGTTGTGCATCGCCTGGGAGGAAACCGCCCTGCGTGCCGAATCGCTGGGGATCCGTGTGGTGCTGGTGCGCACCGGTCTGGTGCTGTCGGCCGAGGGCGGCTTTTTGTCGCGGCTGTTGCTGCCGTTCAAACTCGGGCTGGGCGGGCCGTTGGGCAATGGTCGGCAGTGGATGCCATGGATTCACATCGATGATCAAATCGCCCTGATTGATTTTCTTCTGCACCGCGATCAGGCGCGTGGTCCTTATAATGCGTGCGCGCCAAAACCTGTGCGCAATCGCGAATTTGCCAAGACGCTGGGCAGCGTATTGCACCGCCCGGCGTTCATGCCGATGCCGACGCTGGCGTTGAAAGTCGGCCTTGGCGAAATGTCTTTGTTGTTGCTCGGCGGCCAACGGGCCACGCCGGCACGCTTGCTGGAAGCGGGCTTCACTTTCCAGTTCACGGATTTACGCGCGGCCCTGGATGATCTCTCCAGCCGCCTCTGAAATAGGACGTTGCATGACCGATCACGCCTTGCTTCTGGTCAACCTGGGTTCCCCGGCCTCCACCTCGGTGGCCGACGTGCGCAGCTACCTCAATCAATTTCTGATGGACCCGTATGTGATCGACCTGCCGTGGCCGGTGCGGCGTCTGCTGGTCTCGTTGATCCTGATCAAACGCCCCGAGCAATCGGCGCATGCCTACGCGTCGATCTGGTGGGAGGAAGGCTCGCCGCTGGTGGTGCTCAGCCGGCGCTTGCAAGAGCAGATGAAGGCGCAGTGGAAACACGGCCCGGTCGATTTGGCGATGCGTTACGGCGAGCCTTCCATTGAAACGTGCCTGACCAGACTGGTCGCAGCGGGGCACAAGCGCATCACGCTGGCGCCACTTTATCCACAGTTTGCCGACAGCACGACGACCACGGTGATCGAAGAGGCCAAGCGTGTGATCCGGGCGAAGAAGCTCGATGTGCAGTTGTCGATCCTGCAACCATTCTACGATCAGCCGGAATACCTCGAAGCCTTGGTCGCCAGCGCCAAGCCGCATTTGCAGCAGGATTACGATCACTTGTTGCTGAGCTTTCACGGTTTGCCGGAACGGCATCTGACCAAGCTCGACCCGACCGGCAATCACTGCTTCAAGAATGAAGACTGCTGCAAGAACGCTTCACCGGCGGTATTGGCCACCTGTTATCGCGCGCAGTGCCTGCGTACTGCGGCGCTTTTCGCCGAGCGCATGGGCTTGCCGGATGGCAAATGGTCGGTGTCCTTTCAGTCACGATTGGGCAGGGCGAAATGGATCGAACCGTACACCGAAGCGCGGCTGGATGAACTGGCAAAAAGTGGCGTGAAAAAGATTCTGGTGATGTGCCCGGCGTTCGTTGCCGACTGCATCGAGACGCTGGAAGAGATCGGTGATCGCGGCAAGGAACAGTTCCGCGAAGCGGGGGGCGAGGAGCTGGTGCTGGTGCCGTGCCTCAATGACGACCCGCAATGGGCGAAGGCGTTGGCCACCCTGTGTGAACGAGCGCCGTTGGCCCTCTAAAAGCCAAAAGCATCGCGGGCAAGCCCGCTCCCACATGATCGTTCCCACGCTCTGCGTGGGAATGCCTCTAGGGACGCTCTGCGTCCAGTGAAGCGGAGCGTCACGGGCTGCGTTCCCACGCAGAGCGTGGGAACGATCAGAGGTTAGATCAGCGGTTCATCCGCCTTCTTGTTCTTCCAGCCATCATTGCCCGGCAGAATCAGGTTCAGCGCAATCGCCACCACCGCGCACAGCGCGATGCCTTTGAGGCCGAAATCGTCAGGACCAGTGCCGGTACCGACGAGTACACCGCCAATGCCGAAAACCAGCGTCACCGAAACGATCACCAGGTTGCGCGCCTCGCCCAGGTCGATCTTGTGACGGATCAGGGTGTTCATCCCCACCGCCGCGATCGAACCGAACAACAGGCACAGAATCCCGCCCATCACCGGCACCGGAATGCTTTGCAGCAGCGCCCCAAACTTGCCGATGAACGCCAGGCTGATGGCGAAGATCGCCGCCCAGGTCATGATTTTCGGGTTGTAGTTCTTGGTCAGCATCACCGCGCCAGTCACTTCGGCGTACGTAGTGTTAGGCGGACCGCCGAACAGGCCGGCAGCCGTGGTGGCAATGCCGTCACCCAGCAGGGTGCGGTGCAAGCCCGGCTTCTTCAGGTAATCGCGACCGGTCACGCTGCCAACGGCAATCACGCCACCGATGTGCTCGATGGCCGGAGCCAATGCCACGGGAACGATGAACAGAATCGCCTGCCAGTTGAACTCCGGCGCAGTGAAGTGCGGAATCGCGAACCACGGCGCAGCGGCAATCTTCGCGGTGTCGACCACGCCGAAATAGAACGCCATGCCGAAGCCGACCAGTACGCCCGAGATGATCGGCACCAGACGGAAGATGCCTTTGCCGAACACCGCCACGATCAACGTGGTCAGCAGCGCCGGCATCGAGATCATCATCGCGGTCTGGTAGTGGATCAGTTCGGAGCCATCGCCAGCCTTGCCCATCGCCATGTTCGCGGCAATCGGCGCCATGGCCAGGCCGATGGAAATGATCACCGGACCGATCACCACCGGCGGCAGCAGACGGTCAATGAACCCGGTGCCTTTGATCTTCACGGCGAGGCCGAGGAAGGTGTAGACGAAACCGGCCGCCATCACACCGCCCATGGTCGCGGCAAGGCCGAATTGGCCCTTGGCGAGGATGATCGGGGTGATGAAAGCGAAGCTCGACGCCAGAAACACCGGCACCTGACGCCCGGTGACGATCTGGAACAGAATCGTCCCTAAGCCCGCGGTAAACAGTGCCACGTTCGGGTCCAGGCCGGTGATCAGCGGCATCAGCACCAAAGCGCCGAAAGCCACGAACAGCATCTGGGCGCCGGACAGCACCGTGCGCCAGAGCGGATCGTTGAACTCTTGCTGCATGGTCACGCGTCCTTCTGCTTGGTGCCGAAGATCTTGTCACCCGCATCGCCAAGCCCAGGAATGATGTAACCGTGTTCGTTCAAACGCTCATCAATGGACGCGGTGTAGATGGTCACGTCCGGGTGAGCCTTCTCGACGGCAGCAATGCCTTCCGGCGCGGCAACCAGCACCATCGCGCGGATGTCTTTGCAGCCAGCCTTTTTCAGCAGGTCAATGGTCGCAACCATCGAGCTGCCGGTGGCGAGCATCGGGTCGATGATCATCGCCAACCGTTCGTCGATTTCCGGAACCAGTTTTTCCAGATAGGTGTGGGCTTGCAGGGTTTCTTCGTTGCGGGCGACACCCACAGCGGAAACCTTGGCACCCGGGATCAGGCTCAGCACGCCTTCCAGCATGCCGATGCCGGCGCGCAGGATCGGCACGACGGTGATCTTCTTGCCGGCGATTTTCTCGACCGACACGGTGCCGCACCAACCTGCGATATCGTAGGATTCGAGCGGCAAATCTTTTGTAGCTTCATAGGTCAACAGGGCGCCGACTTCCTGAGCAAGCTCGCGGAAATTCTTGGTGCTGATGTCAGCGCGGCGCATCAGGCCGAGTTTATGGCGGATCAGCGGGTGGCGGATCTCGAGGATGGGCATGGAAAAACTCCGGCGGCGGGCAAAAAAACCGGCCTAGATTAATCTATCCGAGGGTGATGTCCTATAGGACATTGAGTACGTTAGTCCATTAAGGCTTGATTCGACCTCGCGGGATGCGTACCTTTGCCCGCTTTTCCGAAAAACATCCCCCTGGAGAGCGCCATGTCCGCTGATCTCGAGCATATCCGTCAAATCATGCGAGAGGCTGACTGCCTGTACACCGAGTCTGAAGTCGAGGCTGCCATCGCCCGCGTCGGTGCACAAATCAACGAACAACTGGCTGACAGCAACCCGGTGGTGTTCTGCGTGATGAACGGCGGCCTGATCTTCTCCGGCAAGCTGCTGACTCACCTGCAATTCCCGCTGGAAGCGTCCTACCTGCACGCTACCCGCTATCGCAACGAAACCAGCGGCGGCGACCTGTTCTGGAAAGCCAAGCCGGAAGTTTCGTTCATCGACCGCGACGTGCTGATCATCGACGACATCCTCGACGAAGGTCACACCCTGGGCGCGATCATCGACTTCTGCAAACACGCCGGCGCGCGCAAAGTGCACACCGCCGTGCTGATCGACAAGGATCACGACCGCAAGGCGCGTCCTGACCTGAAAGCCGATTTCGTCGGCCTGCCGTGCGTTGACCGTTACATCTTCGGTTACGGCATGGACTACAAAGGCTACTGGCGCAACGCCAACGGGATCTTTGCCGTTAAAGGCATGTAATCCCGGGCTAGCCCGATCCCTGTGGGAGCGGGCTTGCCCGCGATGGCGGACTGTCTGACACATCAATGTTGGATGTGCCGACGCTATCGCGGGCAAGCCACGCTCCCACAGTTGTTTTGTGTGTGCTGATCCGTTTTGTACACCCATGCTAGAGTGCTCGGCCCCGCCTCCGGAGCCTGTCATGCGCCTCTTGATCCGCAGCTTTGCCGCCATGTTGCTGGCCATCAGCCTGCCAATTTCTGCCGCCCCGGCCCCGATGCACAGCCAATTCCTGCCGCCGGACGATCTGACCCTGCGCGATGCCGAACCTGAACAGCAACAGCTGCTGCAGGTCACCGACTATTCCGTGGTAGTCGGCGCGCAACGCCAATCCAATCAACAACCGATCCCGGTCACATCCCCGCTGATGATCCGCCTCAAGGGCAAATCCCTGAACAAAGGCGCGACGATCACTCAGGTGCTGGTCAATTTCGATGGCGAAAGCAAAAGCCTGAAAAAGCCGCTGTATGACGACAAGAGCAAAACCCTGACGTTGTTCTACCCGCTGGCCCAATATCGCGTGGTCATCGATTTGCTGCGCAACGATACCGTCTATGTGCAGTTTCTCAGCTACGCCAATGGTCATATCTGGGCCGATTTGCACACCGGCAGCGTGCGCACGCGTTGAGCCCGGCGGCAGGGCAGGGGTAAACTGCCCGCCCCGTGTAATGTCTGCGAGCTGGAGTCGGCAATGCGTAAAGATAAGAAACAAGTGATTGGTGACGAGATCGGCGATGAGCAGATCAAGCTGTTCCTCGATTTTGAGCCGGTCGACACCACTTCGCCGTCGCTGCACAAACTGGTCAAGGCTTATCGTGGTCTGCGCATTGATGATTTCGAGCGCTTTCTGACCTTCTTTGTCGAGGCAGGATATGACGTCGATGGCAAGGACGAGCAGGGCAAGACCTTCGTTGACCTGATCGCTGATCAACGCAACGCCCCGGACTACATCGAGCTGATCGAAAAGTCCCGTACCTGAGGTCACCCGATACCTGTGGCGAGGGGATTCATCCCCGATGGGCTGCGAAGCGGCCCCAATGGCTGAGTACAAGGTGTGTCAGGTAAATCGCATTCAATGGTTTTGCGACTGCTGCGCAGCCGATCGGGGCGGTGCGACGTTTCGCCAAATCCCCTCGCCACAAAAGTAGGTGAGCCAGCAGTGTTGGTTTTTACCCCAGCATAAAAAAACGCCCCGCACTCACTGAGTACGGGGCGTTTTTCATGCCGCAAGATCAAGCGAAGCTTGGGGTCTCGCTGCTTTCTTCAACCAGTTCCAGGGCGATGTTGTTCTGCGTGTTGATCTTGCGATACAGCGCAGCATCGGTTTCCAGAACTTTTTCACGGGCCGGGAAGATCTCGGCCAGTTTGCCAGCCCATTCACCCTTGGCCTTGGCCGGGAAGCACTTCTCGATCAGTTCCAGCATGATCGAAACAGTCACCGAAGCGCCTGGCGAAGCGCCGAGCAGGGCGGCGAGGGAGCCGTCCTTCGCGGCCACCAGTTCGGTACCGAACTGCAGGATGCCACCCTTTTTCGGGTCTTTCTTGATGATCTGCACCCGTTGGCCGGCCACTTCCAGGCGCCAGTCTTCGGCTTTCGCCTCAGGGTAGAAGCGGCGCAGGGAGTCCAGGCGCTGCTCCATCGATTGCATCACTTCGCTGACCAGATATTTGGTCAGGTCCATGTTGTTTTTCGCCACCGCCAGCATTGGGCCGATGTTGCCGGCGCGAACCGACAGCGGCAGGTCCATGAAGGAACCGTGCTTGAGGAACTTGGTGGTGAAACCGGCGTATGGCCCGAACAGCAGGGATTTCTTGCCATCGACCACGCGGGTGTCCAGGTGCGGCACCGACATCGGCGGAGAGCCGACGGCAGCCTGGCTGTAAACCTTGGCCTGGTGATGCTTGACCACTTCCGGGTTGTCGCAACGCAGCCACTGGCCGCTGATCGGGAAGCCGCCGAAGCCTTTGCTTTCTTCGATGCCCGAGGCTTGCAGCAGTGGCAGAGCCGCGCCGCCCGCGCCAAGGAAGACGAACTTGGCGTCGACTTCACGGCTGCTGCCGCTGTTGACGTCCTTGATGCTGACGGTCCAGCCGGCGCCATTACGCTTGAGGCCGGTCACGCGTTTGCAGTATTTGACTTGAGTGTCCGGCGCGCTGGTCAGGTGCTTGAGCAACTGATTGGTCAGGGCGCCGAAATTGACGTCGGTGCCGTTCATCACGCGGGTGGCAGCGAGGACTTCGTCCGGCGAACGGCCCGGCATCATCAGCGGCATCCACTCGGCCATTTTGGCCTTGTCTTCGGTGTATTCCATGTCGGAGAAGGCGTGGTGCTTGCTCAGCACGTTGAAGCGTTCCTTGAGGAACGACACGCCTTTGTCGCCCTGCACGAAACTCAGGTGCGGCACCGGACTGATGAAGGATTTGCACGAGCCGAAGGTGCCTTTCTTGGTCAGGTAAGACCAGAACTGCTTGGACACTTCGAACTGGGTGTTGATGTGCACGGCTTTCTTGATGTCGACGGTGCCGTCGGCAGCCTGCGGCGTGTAGTTCAGCTCGCACAGGCCGGCGTGACCGGTACCGGCGTTGTTCCACGGGTTGGAACTCTCCGCGGCACCGGAATCCATCAGCTCGACGACTTCCAGCTTGATCGCGGGGTCGAGCTCTTTGAGCAGCACGGCAAGGGTGGCACTCATGATGCCGGCCCCAACCAGTACTACGTCGACTGCTTCGTTATGCGCCATTTAACGCGTCTCCAAAATCTGCAGCACCAAATTGTCGGCATGGCTGCCAGGCGTTCCGGGACAGATCTGTTGTGCCCCAGCTATCCATGGTCAGGTCGCCATGTCCGAATCTTCGCAATTTTTCGCAACTTCGACGGATGCGTGCGGCCTGGCTTCAAGAGCTCCATGAACTCATTTCAGCACGTGGCTGGCAATTCGACTTATGGTCGAGACATCCGTTTTTGTGCAACCAAATCCGTAGCGGACAGGCTTCAGGCTCCGATATTCGAGGTATACCCGGTCCTGTGTCGTTGGGCTGTTTCAGACGCTAATGGTGCATGTTCAGACGCAAAACTATTCATTTGCTCGCCACACTCTTGTGAAGTTGTGAAAACCCGTTTTTTTCACGCTCTTTTGAAGACGTGAACCTCAAAAAGGGCTGTCGAAGCCTGGCACCGTGCCCGCAAAGGCAAAACAGCTCGGTGGCAGAGCGTAATGACAGCTCTGCAGATTCGCGAAAAGCGGGGTTTTGCCGGAAGAACAGGCAAGCGCGCCAACTTCACTCGATCTGTGTGGGCGGCTCTCTGTGGGCGATTTTGATGCCAATGCAAGCGCATTGACGCTGTTGCGGGGCCCGATCAGGAGACGTCCTTATAATCGGGGGGAGATTGTATCGAAGAAATGCGCGGAGTTGCTCGTGTTTAATGACTTTTATTAGGCATCCGGTCAGATGCTCAACTGCACCTGGGCCCGTGCGCGCATTTGTCGCGGTACGACCCGTGCGCTGGCCGGCAGCGGCTGGTTCAACCAGGTGAGGCGGATTTCTTCGATTTCCACCCAGCCATCGCCCATCGGTTGCAGGCTGCACTGCTTGAACGCCTGGCAGTGGCCGTTGCGGTCGAGCAGGGCAAAGCTGCGGTGCAGCGGGCGTGGAGCGAACAACGAGATCAGATAACGCATGGCCGAGTACCTTGTTGGAGGGCTGATTGGAAGGTTGCCCAACGGCCGTGACGTCAAGGTGTATGGGCGGTGAAGAATCTGTGACAGGAACCGCTTTCGACGGGGTTTGTCAGACATTTCAGTATTCACTGCGCGATGCTGGTGAGCTGCAGTGGCCCACCGCTATACTG
Organism: Pseudomonas sp. FW305-7; assembly: GCF_058786735.1. Classification (NCBI taxonomy): domain Bacteria; kingdom Pseudomonadati; phylum Pseudomonadota; class Gammaproteobacteria; order Pseudomonadales; family Pseudomonadaceae; genus Pseudomonas; species Pseudomonas sp. FW305-7. The sequence goes on along the minus strand of NZ_JBYSZA010000029.1, from coordinate 731 downwards.
CCGGCTTGTTTGTGCCTGATTCTGGAGAGAAGAGCATGTTGCAACGCCTGTTGTTCGGTTTGATCACTGTGGCCGGTTTGACCCTGGCCGGCTGCGCCCACAGCCCGCAACAACTGAGCCCGGAGCCGAAACTGACCACGCAGTTGGCTGCGGTCGGCCGTGGCCAGCCTGTGGTAGTACGTGTGGTCGACGGTCGTCCGTCGCCAACCCTCGGCACCCGTGGCGGTCTGTACCCGGAAACCAGCGCCATCACCGTGCAACGCGAGCAGATCCTGCCGAAGTTGCAGGCTCAGGCTGAAGCCGCCGTGCGCCTGCTCGGCTTCACCCCGACCAACAATGCGCCAAACGCGCCGCAGCTGACCGTGACCCTGGCCGAGCTGAAATACCAGTCGCCGAAAGAGGGCATGTACGTGACTGAAGCCACCATTGGCGCGACCTTCCGCTCCGACGTGCAGAACGCCAACCGTCGCTACAGCGGCCGTTACGGTGCTTCGCTGGACCAGCGTTTCGGCATGGCACCGAACCAGGAAACCAACACCAAACTGGTCAGCGATGTATTGAGCGATGCGTTGACGCGTCTGTTCAAGGACCCGACTGTGGGTCAGGTGCTTGCTGAGTAAGGCAATCGCCTGATGTGAAAAAGCCCGGGGCCAGTGATGGTTTCGGGCTTTTTTTTGGGGGTCAGGATTGGAATTTGTGTTGTATGGGAGAGCGATCCCCCTCACCCCAGC